>SBBK01000019.1 GCA_005240025.1 archaeon | reverse complement strand
GAGGAACAGTCTTGTCGTATTCCGATGGGGACTTACTGATCATTACGTTGAATGCAAGCTCCGGAATCGGAATTTTTTTCTCTCTGACTTTAGCAGCACAGCTTGCAATTTTTTCGCTAATTTTCTTTTTTGCTTCCTCGAAGTCTTTTGCTGTCTGTATCTTTGATAAGATGTCCAGCAGTTCATAAAACAGGTTTTTGATAAATGTGGGGGTGTGACTCTTTTTGCCGGTTAAACCTTTAACATCCACCTTGCCATCTCTAGTTACCCCAAGATAGTTTTTCTTTCTGTTGCTGAGTACCACATACCGGTATTCTTTGTCAATTTCCAAGTCTACAGCATATGTCTTTTTGGTGTCTTCGATTACTCTGTGGATCTGTTCCTGCGTGGGATTTTTGACAAACAAGCTATCCGTGTCTGAATACAACACCTCGATGCCGTTTGCCTGACACTGCTTGATGGTTTCCATGATTATGTGTCTGCCTACTGCGGTAGTTGCCTCTGCTGCTGGCAAAAAATACAGGGGAAAGATCTCCGCACCCATAACCCCGTAACTGGCATTAAGAATTACCTTGAGTGCTTGGCTTACCACCGTGTACAGTTCTTTTTGTTCAAGAGTTTTTGCCCTTCGTGCAAGACTCTTGTAATAGCTGACCCGGAGGTCTCGGAGGGACCCAATCAACATCGATGTGAGGCCATTATATTTTGTACAGACCCAGTGGTTTGTATCTGGAATGGTGTTTTTTTTGCATTCCTCGTGCGCACACCTGACCGTCTCATATGAAATGTTTCTGACCTTGATTATGCTGGGATACAGACTCGCAAAATCCATGATTGTGACATTAAAGTGAATTCCTTCTACTGGTTCAATTACCAGGCCCCCTCGAAATTTTTTATCCTTGATTATTGCCTCGGTTGTCACGCCGTGCGACTTGCTGTCGAGCTCCTCCCTCCGCGGGATGAGGGCATTGCGCTGGCGGTGCTCAAAATAAAGGAGGCTTCGAATCCACTGTGATACCCCCATTCTTGCAATGTCGTCTATTGGCATCCTTGCGATTCTTGATATTACGACAAGCAGATTCATCAGCAGATCATTGTTAAAGCTTGTAAGCTTTTGCACCAGTCTGGCATCATTGTAGCAATAATTGGCAAGCTGGTAGTTTGTCATCTTGTCAAACTCTATGCCATAATCGATTTTTGACTCATTCAGAAGCGCAATTGAAACGCTGTTTAGTGAAAAATCTGTATACTTGTGTGAAAACGCGTAAATCTGAAACGAGCGGTTCGACATGGTTCTGTACAGGTCAATATGGACTCCGTGCTTTAGTGTGGCGGAATCTCTCATCATATATAGCGGGTTTTCCGCTCCCTTGATACCGAGTCTTTCTGCACGATTGTAAAGATATGGCATATCAAACTCGTCACCGTTGTACGTGAGAACAAATGGATACTCTGAAATCACATTAAATGCGTCCTGGATCATTTTTTTCTCATCTGCAACAGGGTAAAAGATCAGTCCAACACCTTCCGGGAGGTCGTTTTTCCCATCTTCCTGGCCAGTCTTTAGCACGAACACTTTCTTTAGACCATCTGAGCCGTCAAAGCTTATGGCGGTAATCCGTTTTTCGGCAATTTTTGGGTCTGGAATCCTGCCTATTTCGGATTCGACCTCAATATCTATACTCAGCCGTTTTATTTTTGGTATCGGCTGGTTTAGCAGCTCGGCCCATTTTGCGATGTTTTGCTGAAATTCGTGTGTATCAACTATGCCGCTGGTCGTGTTTGCATCAAGCAGGAGGCTTTTCATTGCCAGGTTAACATCATCAGTTAATTCAAAATCGTGTGGTCTGATACGCCCGTCTACAATCTTGTAAAATTTGCCTACGACGAGTCCTCTGTCATAGAGATAATTTTCGTAATATTTTATGTCAGACTCCCACGTTTCAATTATGTTTCTGATGCTTTTGTCTGTCTGAGTGCCGCCTATTGCCAGCGGGTCTGTCACAATTATTTTTGAGACGTTGATCTCCCTGTCTTTGAGAAAATCTCTCCGCTTCATCTGCTCAATTTTTATTATGTCCTTTCTGTTAGACAGAAACCCAAGCTCATCAGGACTCATCCTGGAATAACAGTATGGTTTATGTCCAGTTTCGTCTGGCCACAAAACGATTTTCTGCGACTCTGTGTCGTAGAACTTGAGTACCGCTACTTGTTTTTGGCTGTCGTAAGTTGCCGAGACCAAAAGCAACGCAGTCGATTTGGTTTCTTGCATCCTTGCACCTACTTTTTTTCTGCAAATAACGCATCTGCCCAGTGTTTGATCATTTTCTTATCGAGCCTGTGCACCTCAATGCCCGCCTCTTTGATCAGATCGTAGTCTGTTTCTGGGTAACTGTCAAGGCAGACTATTTTTTTGATTCCTATTGTTATGGCCATTTTTGTGCATTCTAGACATGGAACAAATGTTGTGTACAGAATGGCGTCTTTTGTGCCCGCCTCTATTCCCATGATGGCACAGTGCATTATGGCATTTGCCTCTGCATGGTTGCAAAGACAGCGGTCAAGGGAGGCCCCGGATTCTATTTTGCCTTCCATTCTGAGTTGGCATCTTTTGCAGCCCCCTTCAAAGCAGTTTTTGACGCCTGGAGGAGTGCCGTTGTATCCAGTTGCAATCTGCCTGTTGCTCCTGACAATTACTGCCCCTACCTGCCGTGTCATGCAGTTTGAGCGGAGCTTGGCAAGCTCGGCTTGCAGCATAAAGTATTCATCCCAGCTTGGTCGCTCAAATTTTTCCTTCATGGATGGTTAAAAAACCTAATTCATATTTAGATGGATCTGTGAAAAACCGATCTTTAGCCGAGAGTTGAGCCCCGAGCTACATTTGACTACTCGAAACTGTAAAATGCAAAAGAATGCCCAGAATGAATCAATTGCCAGAGTACATTGAGCACAAATTCATCAAGCCAAACGCAATTGAGGCACGAGAATACCAAATCACACTTGCAAACCAGGCAAAAAACGAAAACTGCCTCGTTGTACTGCCCACAGGTCTTGGGAAGACAACAGTGGCACTGTTGGTGATTGCAGACTATTTATCAAAAGGGGCTGGCGGTGTTTTGTTTCTGGCCCCAACAAGGGTCTTGGCAAACCAGCATTACGAGTTCCTAAAAAACAATCTGAATCTGGACGACATTGCGCTTCTTACTGGCGAAGACACTCTCACAAAAAGAAGAAAGCTCTGGGCAAATAGTGTCATTTGCGCGACGCCGGAAATAACAAAAAATGATCTGGACAGGCAAATCGTATCTCAAGAACAGTTCGCTCTGGTAATATTTGATGAGGCGCACAGGACGGTAGGCGACTATGCATACTCGTCAATTGCCCAAAGAATTGCAGCCACAAATATCAGGATTCTGGGTATGACCGCAACGCTTCCAAGCGAAAAGGAAAAGGCAACAGAAATCATAACCATGCTTAGAATTTCAAGTGTGGCCCAGCGAAACGAGCAAAGTCCAGACGTCGTTCCGTACACCCAGCACACCAATACAGAATGGGTCAAAGTCGAGCTGCCTCATGAAATGAAGGAAATTCAGTATTATTTACGCAAGGCCCTTGCGGCACGCCACAACGAACTTCAAAGATGCGGCCTGCGCATGGGCCAAAGTGCATCCCTGTCTCAGCTGTTGAGAGCACGTGATTTTGTTCTGCGACAAAACAGGCGGGCGGCAAAACCATTGTTTACTGCAATACGTCTCCACTATGCGCTAAACATTTTGGAAGCCCACGGCGTCACCCCGTTTCTTAGATTTTGTCAAAGAACAAAAGAAAAGAAGGGAGTCGGCATCAAGGATTTGTTTGAAAACGACTCCGATTTTCTTAGGGCGCTTGCGTATGCCAGCGATGCGCAGAAAAAAGGAATAGAACACAGCAAAATAGTCAAACTTGCCGAAATCATAAAATCCTTCCCAGAAAAAACAATCGTGTTTACCAGCTATCGGGATTCCGTCGAAACAATCCATGACAAGCTAGTGGAGATGGGAGTTGCGGCAGGCTTTCTGATAGGCAAGGCTGGCGAGAATGGCTTAAAACAAAGAGAGCAAATTGAAACCGTACAAAAATTTCGAGAGGGCCAGTATAAAGTTCTGATTGCAACCCGGGTGGGAGAAGAAGGCCTGGATATCTCGGAAGTAAATCACGTCATATTTTTTGACAACGTCCCAAGCTCCATCAGGTTTGTTCAACGCAAAGGCAGAACCGGAAGAAAATCAATAGGCAAGCTGACTGTCTTAATAGCAAAAGATACCATAGATGAAGCCTATTATTGGGTAGGGCAGCGAAAAATCAGGGCTGCGCAAAACATGGGCGACAAGCTAACAAAAGAGTTGGAAAAACAACAATCAAAATCTATCCTGGATACGTATTTTTAGGCAAGCCTTTTGATTATGTGGTACCCAAATTCTGTTTTTACCGGCTCCGATGTTTGGCCAACGGCAAGCTTGAATGCGGCAGCCTCAAATGGTTTGACCATCCTTCCTCGCCCAAAGTATCCCAAGTCACCACCACGCTTGCCACTTCCAGTATCGAGCGAGAGCGTCTTTGCAAGCTCGGCAAATTTCTCACCGTTTTTCAGCCTTTCGAGTATTGCAAGTGCTTGGCTTTGCTTTTCAACCAGAATGTGCGTGCACTTGATTTTGTCCATGCCTTTTTAATTGAATGGGCACAAAAATATCTTATGTCAATCCCCATGATGTCTTTTTTGTAGGGTTTAGCTTCAGAAAAGGCGCTTCGCCCTCCTTCCATGGTTCACGCCTTACCCACGCAAACCTTTCAAAAAATACCTCATAAATTTTCTTAAACTCCTGACCTCCCTCTATGATGTCAACTTGGCCTTGTGCCAGCACTGCCTTGTGCCCCCCCGGCTTGTAAATATCGACTGTGATTGCTGCCCTCGGGCTGGCTTTGATATTTTTGTATGTTCTTGTGGAATGATCGGTTGCAACGTAAAATGCGCCGTCTTGGAAAATAAACGAGACTGGCTTTACATGTGGAATTGAATTGTGCGTGGTTGCAAATCTGGCCTCCTCCATTGACAAAAGAAATTTTTTCTCTTTTTCAGTAAACTTCAACCAAAAATCCTTTCCCGTATTTGTGGAATCTTTGAATACACCAAATCCCTTACTTTGAGCTGGTCTTGCTCGGATGGCATCCCATGCCTGATTGTGGCAATTGCCGTGCTTGTCATGCCCAGGGCCATTCCCATTATCAGCCCAAAAACAAACTCCTTTGTATTTTGGACTCCAAACTCGGCTTTGTTTTGTTCGACCTCGCCTAGATACACCGGGATTGTCTGGAGTGCACCATCAAGGGTTTGTATTATCAGTTGTTCAAGTTGCTCATCTTCACTCATGCTTACGTGTTTGGATAATACGGTAATAAGTTTGCTCAAATACCGCAAAATGCTTTTAATGTCTCATTTGACAACCAAAAACAATGTTT
>SBBK01000225.1 GCA_005240025.1 archaeon | reverse complement strand
GGTTTTGGCAAAATCCTGGAAATCTCCTCGATGAAAAAAGGCGCCCTTGCGGGAATCGTGACTGGGATTGTGGTGTTTTTGGTGTTTTTTGTGCCAATTAGCGTATTTGTCATGATACCGCTGGTGCAGTCTGGTGCCCCGCTTGGCGACTCTGGACCCCTTTTGGCAAACATGAACCTTGTCATGATTGGGTCCCTTGAATTGCATGTGGTGTTTGGGGTTACAATGGGAATGTTTTTTTCAATAGCCATCCATAGTAAATTAACAAAATCTGTATTGCAAACGGTGACCTGATTGCTTAGGGCCGTTGCCATTTCAGTAATCATTGGCACCTTCCTGATCGGAATGTATTATGTTGTGGCCTCGTCATATGTGCAGCCAGAACGCCAGGACAAACTCCAATCCGCATTAAACGAACTTGAGTCTGGCATGACATATGAAAAATTTGTCTCACTTGATGAGCAAAAAAGGCAATTCATTGTAAAGCAAATGCCGTCAGGTACGCTTGAGTTGCTGCAGCAAGAATCAAGAGCCCATCCAACATTTATTGCGGAAAAACCAGATGACATCAGAACAAAATCTGGCTCCAATGAAATCCAGCTTGTCAAAATTACGCAAATTAGCGGACTCAAGGGATATCTTGCTGCGGGTGAGGCCTCGGTTGTGGCATCAGGCGACATGGCCTTTTTGCGGTTGGAGGAATTTGGGGTCACAAGCGGCATCGATCAGCACGTGTATCTGACTAAAGACGGTACCATAGCCGAGTCAGTTGACCTTGGGCCACTCAAGGCATCGCAAGGTGACCAGTACTATGACGTTACTGGTGCAGACATCGCAACCTATTCAATACTGGTCATATACAGCCCGACTTTTGATACATACTACGCACACGCACAATTCCCGAAAAACCAGTGATTTTACGAGATTTGTTTGTGTTTGAATAATGCGTATGTCTGAATCCAATATCCAGCATACCAAAAAAAGTTAACGGGATGGTACACGTCGTACTGGCCAAAAACTTCGAGGTAATAATACCACACATCGCCAGAAATGTTGACCATAAATGCTAGTAGTAAGATGTGCCATGCCCTTCCGAGCGTGCTGTCCCTGAAAAGCATCGCAGCATATACAACAAAAGGAAGTGTGATGCCTGCCAGCACGACAAACAAAAGTCCATAAAAAAATTCAAAGTTTGGCTCCATTCCAAGCTGGACAAGCAAAACACCAATGTAAGAAAATACAATCGCACAAAAAATCATAATGAAAACAATCAGATTTTTGTATTCCATCGCAGTCCCAAAATATCTAATGTTGGCAACAACGTGTGCTATCCAAAAAATATTTAGTGCCGCAAAAAACAGGTCGGAAACAGATGGATATGAATCAATTCGCATTATTTCTGTCTGTACACCATAGATTGTTTCTGCAGCAGCAGCACAAAGATAGCCAACTCCCAAAAGAATGTATGAGCGGCCAAAGGTCTTGCTCATCCTATACAGTCCTGCAATAACGAAGGCAAAAATCCCCGTGACAAGGGGGTTGATGATTGAAACTATGGCAATGATGTATCCTGCACTGGACAGCTGTCCTGCCACTAGTCCGTAATATGCCATCGAGTAATGAAATCCAAGTCCGCCGGCAAAACAAAGTGCGATGACTCTGTAGTTGATCCCCTCAGAAACGCGCTCAGCTACATGCGTTTCCATGTGTGCATACAAGACGGGTTTGCAGTAAATAAATCCTCACTCAGTCACATATTTCGGCACATTCCCGCTACATTTTTAATAAAAAACCAAATTCTACAATCCATGGTTGGACTGGATGCCATAGACAAAGAAATTCTAAACGAAATCCAGTGGTCGTTTCCACTCGTGGCAGAACCATACAGGGAGCTCGCACAAAGGTTCCACATGAGTGACGATGACCTCAAAAAAAGAATATCGAGATTAAAATCAACAGGAATAATACGACAACTATCTGCGATTTTCGATACGAGGCGCCTTGGTTACAAAAGTTCGCTTGTAGCACTGTCGATATTACCGGAAAAACTGGATTACGTTGCAAATCAGATAAACCGTCATCCCGGTGTGAGCCACAACTATGAAAGAAATCATGAGTACAACCTCTGGTTCACCCTTGCAACCCCGCCCGGCTCTGACCTGAAAACCGAAGTTGACAAATTTCACAGGCTAGAGGGCATCCAAAAAGTTCGTCTCCTGCCTACTATCAAGCTCTTCAAAATTGGCGTAAGACTCGAGATGTCGGATGACAAAAAAGAAATCGCACCAACAGAACAGAAAAAATCCATCAAAGAAATCAAATTCGTGCCAACCGAGCAAGACAAGGAGTTTGTCAGGCAGCTCCAAAAGGACCTTCAGGTAGTAGACAGACCGTTTCTGGAGGCCGCACAAAAACTCGGCCTTACAGAAGAAGAGGTTTTTGAAAAACTGCGATACTATGAAGAAATAGGCGTGATGCGAAGATTTGCCGCAATCCTGAGACATCGTGATGCAGGATTTACCGCAAACGGCATGATTGTCTGGCGCGTCCCAGAACAAAGAATCGACGAGGTTGGTGCAATGCTGGGTGCATTTCCACAAATAAGCCATTGCTACCAAAGGCCATCATATCAAGACTGGCCGTACAACGTTTTTTCTATGGTCCACTGCAAGACAGTTGAGGAAGCAAAATCAATGGCAAAAAAAATTCAAAGCCAAATCCAGGTGGACGATTATGCCATCTTGTTCAGCTCACGCGAATTCAAAAAGACCAGAGTCGAATACTTTGTCGAGCATGACTTTAGCGTACAGGAGACCATTCCTGCCTAAATTTTTCCTCACAAAAATTAGACTTGCCTGATCTCAACAGACTAGAAAAATTCCCCGGGCGGACTACGGCAAGATCGCCTGGCTTGGGTCTCATCCGGCTCAAAACCTCTTGGCTGCTGTTTCCGAAAATGTCGCCAAGAACTCGGCTTGGGTATTCGGGGAATAATGGCTGAATTTTTGAATGGAATTTAGAAAAACTATGCTGGTCGCCGGTTCCAAAATGGCAACTGGCTACTAATCCGTTCGAAATTAACATAAACAACTTTTGCTAATCTGGTAATGGCTGACCGGCCAGCTTTTATTCTCAATCAACTATGTGATGTAAAAATTAGACGTAACTGTCCAGGTTTTTCTATGTTTTGCTAGGTTTTTAATTTTATTAGATTAATTCGAAATTTCAATCAGAGCAATTATTGAATAATATTCCAAGAATTGATTTTGTTTCTAGAATGTTTAAGAGCCTAACCTAAAATTAACAATCTGATCTAACTTCCCGGACAGTAACAGATCTGGATCAGCACCCAGAATCCATCCATGCCAAAAAACAAGCTACCGACCATATGGTACATCCCAGATGATCTGTGGGCGGAATTCCGAAGGTGCTGCCACAAGAAAAGAAACCACGCACCGTCGGCAGACCTGCCAGATCCTGCCGAAATGTGCTAGATGGCATACTGTACGTATTAAGGACAGGATACCAGTGGAAGAAAATACCTCAACAAGAATTTGCATCAAACCCTGTGTGTCATGCAATACGCGGGAGTCGCGCAAAAGATGGTGCCGCGCCGGCAAGCCAGGGGAGATTCCAGTCAATCAGACCATTGCATATGCAGTACAAAAGGCTGGATCTGCACGACCCACCTACGGTACCGGAAGGATGGCAGCCGTCCTGTCAAGACCGTGTGTACCAGTCAACCGCAAGCAGGTGCAGAGAACATACCGAAAACGGGATGGACCGTACCTCAAAATACCCAATCTGATATCATCAGGTCAGCCAGGAAGATCCTCAGGCCGACTGCGCCTGACAGGCTGTGGGAGGCAGACATGACATACGTCTGGTGCGGCTCCGACATGTGGTGTTACCTCTTCAATGTAATTGACGTCTTTACAGGGGAGTGGTTAGGATGTGCCCTTGACACAACTGCAACAAGGCACAACGCTGTCATCCCGGTCAACAACGCAATAGCATCAAGCCATGTATTGCAGGTCTTGTCATACGTGTTGATAACGGATCAGTATGTCAGCAGCGATTTCCAAAAATCAATCAGGATACTGGGAGCAGGGCTGGAGTTTATTACAGCACACAGGAGCAGAACGGCCACATAGAATCGTTCCACCGTACCCTCAAAAAGGAGTACATCTGACCATGTGATTTTGCCAATGCCGGGAGGCTGAGGTGGTCATCATACAGGCATTTGATGACTACAATACCAATCGTATTCACTCTGCACTTGGGTACAGGACACCGTAAGAATTCTACCGCATGCGGGGGATGAAAAATAAATGAGAGCAACTGTATGTAAAATCATGCAAAAAGCGTTCTCCAGGGCAGGGGTCCGCTCCACCAAAAAACAGCACATTGCATTTTTTGAGAGAATCTGGTCCAAGAATAAAGCCATGGGTCTGGCCGCACAGGCCAGTTTTGAAGAGGAAATGAATTCCGGATTATTCAAAAAACATTCAGAAAAACTGTTTCACGGCTGCTGGCTCGTCAGTCCAAAATCACTTGATTCACACAAATTCAGGTTCTGTATTTTTGTACATGATAAACTGATTAAAACTACCAAAAACGAACTGGATGTAAAAACCGTTCTTGGAGATGGGGTAAGACAATTCTATGCAATCGCAGAGTATATGGACAATGCTGGAGTAAGTGCCATCTATGCTATCCCGTCCACAGAGAGCGACGACTTTGATTTCGAATCAATGCTCAAAGATTATTCAATGTTAAAATGGGATCTCTATTTTTACGAAAATGAAAAATTTGTAAAGACGGTACTGAATTCTTTGAACACTGGGAGGGAAACAGGGGTCACCCAAGCTATAGAAAAGACAGATGGGATGATGAAAATCTCAAAAAGGCTTTCATGAATATGGAAAAACAAAAACTTGAATCAATGTTACTGAATGAATTATTCTACACCGGTTATCTGAAATCGATATTGAAGAAACCCACCAATGATCCCTGCGACGTTGACGGGTTCATAATTTCGCTTTCTCAGAAGCACATACTCCAGATAGAAATGAAAGAAAAATTTCCCGTTCTAAAGAAAAGAGAACGGTATTTCGGTATTGATGCGGGCAGAATAATGATGTTACTGAGAGTATGCATTCCAAATGATTCAAACGCCATATACATAATAAGACAGGTGACTGAAAACGGAAGAAATCTGGAGGCGTGAAAATTCATAACCCTTTCAAAGATAATTATGAGTTCGGGATGGAACCTTCAGGCAGGAGGCCGCGGGATGGGCGGTCAGGATACCCAGACAGTCAGGCTCCCGTATGATGAATTTGAGGATCTCACGGAAGATACACTGCAGGAAGAAAATCTGAAGAAGATATCGGATCTGCCAAAAGATGTTAAAGATATAGTATTAAGATACAGGAAAGAATTACGAGAAAAATTCTTTTAAAATGAATTCAGATACTGAAAATCAAAAAAATAGAATAAGATTCTTCCAGAAAACCATTCTTTCTTGGTTCAAAGAAAACGGCAGGCTCTATCCGTGGAGAAATGAGAAAGTTCCCTACAGGATTTTGATAGCAGAAGTAATGCTGCAGAGGACCAGAGCGGATCAGGTACTTCCAGTGTACAACGAGTTCATCAAACAGTTCCCAACAGTGAACTCGCTTGCAGCAGCAAATACGGATGATGTTAACAGGTATGTGAGAAAACTCGGTCTTTTCTGGAGGAGCAAAATGATTTCCAGAATGGCCAGATTTATTCTCAAAAAACATGATGGTGTTATTCCGGCGGAAAGAGAAAAACTGCTTGAGATCCCCGGCGTTGGAGACTATATTGCAGATGCCATCATTTCATTTGCGTTTAACGGTAAACGTACCGTGATTGACGCAAATGTTGTAAGGCTGGTTACACGGTTTTTTGGATTTAAAAACGAAGGGGAAACAAGACGCAACAGGGCATTTGTCAGTTTCTGTCAGACACTCTCCCGCGACCTCAGGCTGCGAGATGTAAAAAAACTCAACCGGGCCATGATCGATCATGCGGCGGCTCTTTGCAAACCAAAGCCCATCTGTGTGAAATGTCCTTTATCCGGCAGCTGTCGATATTTCAATGAGAGGGGATTAATAATTAAGCGACATGATTGATTCAGAGGGGAGTCAGGTGACAAAAGCACAGAAACAGTTTACATTCATAGATCTGTTTGCGGGCATTGGCGGAATGAGGCTTGCCTTTGAGGCGGCGGGCGGAAGGTGTGTTTATTCCTCCGAATGGAACGAGCATGCGGCCACCACATATGAAGTCAATTTTGGTGAAAAACCTGACGGCGATATTACGAAGGTAAACGCAGCGAATATACCAGATCACGATGTTCTTGTGGGCGGATTTCCATGTCAGCCGTTCTCCATTGCCGGGGTTTCAAAAAAGAGAAGTCTCGGCAGACCGGAAGGGTTTGAGGATGAAACGCAGGGGACGCTTTTCTTCGATGTGGTAAGAATTATCAAAGAAAAAAAACCCCGTGCGTTTCTGCTGGAAAATGTAAAAAATCTAAAATCTCATGACGGTGGAAAGACCTTCAAAGTAATAGAAAAAACACTGAGAAATCTTGGTTATGATATTCATTACAGGGTCATAGATGCAAAAAGGATTGTACCGCAGCACCGGGAAAGGATATTCATTGTGGGTTTCAGCGAACCGACGGATTTTGAATTTCCAGAATTACCTGAAAAGAATCCCCAGTTAAAAGACATACTGGAAAAGAAGGTTGACAAAAAATATACTCTTACCGATGGCGTGTGGGCCGCACTGCAGAGACACGCCAAGAGAAGCAGGGAAAATGGAAATGGTTTTGGATACGGAATGGCAGATCCTGAAGGCATAACAAGAACCATGAGTGCAAGATATTACAAGGACGGTGCAGAAATTCTCATCTCTCAGGGAAAAAAGAGGAACCCCAGAAGACTCACACCAAGAGAATGTGCAAGGCTGATGGGGTTTCCCGATACTTTCAAGATACATGTGTCAGACACCCAGGCATACAGACAGTTTGGAAATGCTGTGATTCCACCAGTGGTCGAGGTGACTGCAAAAGCTATTGCCGGTCAGCTATTCGATCATAAAAAAAGAATTACCCTTCTTGAGTATGTTAGATAATTTCTATGGAATGCCAGAAAACACTTGGTATCGTCTGTCCAGTTCTGCCAGTGGAAGGAGAGGTTCATCGGGGAAGGAAACTGCACTGTCTGGCCCACAAAACAACGGTGCAGCAGACGAGACAGAGCGTCTCAAGAGGCTGATTGGCGAGCTTACAGTAGCAAATGACACTTTTAAAAAACGATGGAAGGAGGGAAAAGATGACAGCAGTACGGATAATGCAAAGCGGCGGGATGAGCATCAGAAGGTCGCTGTACCATGCAGGTTGTTCTAGGATAATGTGGTACTGACAGCAGGGCCCGCAAGGTGAGGATGAACCCTGCAGTGGCCGGGCCTGCACAGGGGATTGGCAGTAACAGCCCATCATACGGCACCAGAAGAATGGCAGCCATGCTCTCAAGGTATCCCGGAAGGCCCGTGAACAGGAAGCAGGTAAGACGAATATTCCGCGAGCTCAACTGGATCGAGCCTTCCAGAAAGAAGATTGACATCATAAGAGGCAAAGGGGATGGTAGTAAAACCGTCAGAACCTGACGGGCTGGAGGCAGAGATTGCAATATGGAAGGCATTTGCAGATTGCAACCAGTTCAGGATACACTGCGCCCGGGTACATGACGCCAGATGAATTCCTCAGGTCATGAGAGATGACAAATAAATGATACAGGGTGTAACTATGCAAAAAGCGTTCCTAAAAACAGTGGCCCACTTCAACAATAATAATTATGATCTGATGGTTAATCCGTCCTATTGGGCGACTGCATTTTTACTTTAATGGTCTGATTCACATTTTCTAAAGTAACACAAAAATTTTTTTGTGTTATTGTCTAATCCCATTCCCGGGCCTGACTTTTTTTCTTAAATTTGCTCCCATGAAGTTCCACAGCACAGAACCAATTTTATCAACGTAAAACTTGACACTGATACCGCGTTTTTTGACGAATTTATAGTACAAAACCAGAGATACCGCACAAGCCACTGCCAACATCAAAAACGTATAGTCTTCTCTGAATACTGCCTGCGTCCTAACGTCCTTGGTAGCCAAAAAAACAGCCACCTCTGAGGACTCATCGATTCCTTCCCAATGATCAAAAACATCACGAACAAAAATCGAGAACTTTTCCTTGGGCGGTGCTCTCAAAGTTACAGTCTGCCCGTATGGATAGTATCCAGAACCCTCGGCATTCTGCGCCTCGATTTTTACCATTCTGGTATAGTGCGCAACCACTTCGGTGTCTTTATTCAAAAAAACATTTCTGATTGACCCATCTGTGATTTTCTGGCCCTCATAAACAACATGATCTAATTTGTATCCAGCATTTCCCTCTGTGTGCTCTAAAGGAAAATTCAAGGCAACAAACTGTGGTTTTATCTCTGATTCGTATGGTGTAACTATTCCAGTTGTGACATTGTCAAGCGCAAGGACTCGGCCTACGTTCAGTTCTCTTGCATCGCTACCGACCGCCTTTAGAATTATACTTACAAATTTCTCAGCAAATACAGTAAATGATTTTTCTGAGGGAAGGTATCCCAACTTTGTTGCAGTGAACGTGATGTTGTATCTGCCTTCTATGTCTGGAGCCATCCGATAGGTAGACGCATCAATTTTTTTGTACGGGAATGGCGACTGCACCATTATCTCAAAATCATCGACATCACTTTCTACTTCAACCGTAAACTCTTCACCAACCCTGTTTGTAACTCCGGTTGGAACCAACAAGATTTCAAATACGTTGGCAAATGACTCAATTCGTCTGCTGTCAGCACCGCTTCTTGTTATCACTGCAATGTCTTCGTTACCTATGTTGTTGATTTTCATGTATTTCCCAGTATGGTCCAGTCCGGCTGTGGAAGAAATATTCGGCGACTCTAATTTTTTAATTGGTGTGCCATAGGAATCAATTTCGTGAACTGAAAATGGAAACTCCTCTGAGATGTGAACGTATCTTGGAAGATCAAGTCTTACAGAAGCCGCAACGCCAGAAGGACTGATCTCTTCTTCCAATGGGGGCAAGCCCTCTGCGAAAAGAACCAACTTCGTCTTACCGTCTATGGTCGCAGAATAAACCGCAGAGTTTAACGATGAAATGCTTGCCCTGGTTTGTTCATCATCTGAGATGGAAACACGGAGAGGGCTACCAAGCATTTTCTGTGCATCGATCATGGCCCCGGAGTCATCAACAACTGAAATCATGACAAGATCACTTTTTTGGCCTGCAATGGCAGGAACGGGAGTAATCTTTAGTTCATAATTCTCTTTAAAGGGCGCAGTAATTTTTAAAGACGCCTGGGATTTCTCAAGTCCTTGCCCAGAAACCGTAACTGTATAGTTTCCTGCATTGACGCCCATCACCTCAAACTGTACTGCGTGTGTAGAACCTGTGCCATATGGCGTGGTCTTGCCCTTCTCCATTACGAGGAATTGCGGATGGTTTAGGCCAAATTCCGCACCAAGGGTGATGATTCGACCATCCATTGGAAGCGGAGTTGCGCGGCTTGCGCCTGCAGTATTGTTGGCCGGAGCAAATGCATTTGTAGAATTTATGTCATACAGCGCAACAACTCCGTATGCTATCGAATCGGTAACCTGGGGATAAAACCACGCAAGTGCCACGTTTGGTTCCGCCTTTTTGTCTCCGCTGTCTGACCCCAACACACGAACGCCCTCATCAAGTACTGCCGAGCCTACCATGACCTGGGTTTGCACTGTGCCCAGTCCTTCAATGGTGGCTGTAATTGTCGAGCTACCGGCATCCTGCGAAACAAGCTTCCCCCTCCCAACCCCGTCCACAAGCGTAACTCTGTGAATCAAATCAAACTGGTTCGAATGCGGGTTTTCATTAAAACGGACTGACCTGAGGTTGCTTGATGAGATAAACGCATACATCACATATGGCGGTTTGTAGGGTTTTCCATCCTTCTCAAGCCAGACAAAAAAATACGCCATCGAGTTTTCCATAATTATGTCTGGCGCCACGGCAACTCTGACAGTTATGGCGTCGTGCATCTTTGTAACTGTGCTCTCCCCAACTGTCAAATCCTCAGAACTTGCATAAATTTTTCCAGACCCTTTTATCTCTGCAACAAATCTTGCATAATGCATGCCTTGTTTTATTTCGAGTTCTGTGGATTCAAGCTGAATCATGGGTGTGGCTGAAAGCTTGACCAATGTATCTGTAGCAACAGGAATCGGCGAACCTTTTGCATCTGTGGTTAAAACGTATCCTGTCATGATATCTGCCTTTGTCAAATTGGACGCAAGAACAATTCTAAGGCCCTCGGGATGCCTGTTTGAGGAATATACATAAAGATCTGTAGTGATGATCTGGCCATTTACTGCTGCAAAAACCTGGACATGCCCCTCCCTCAGTGTTTTGATGTGGAAAATGCCATGATTTGAGTAGGGGTGAATTGTGGCACTCTGTGGAATCTGAATTATTGCTGGGTCGCTTGTTGAGAGAATAACAATCTGCCCGTTTTTTGATGCATTATCTAAAATGACGAGCCCATCATAACTCTCCCCACTTATAGTGTCGTGAGGCACCCAAAGGCGTGCCTGAGGCTCAACACCCTCTAGGCCATACCCGCACTCCAATCCTACAAAAATCAGCATGGCTAAAACAAAAACTCCGAACTTCATGATATAAAAAAATCCTGGTAATTTAAGAGGCTAATTTCATATCTTAAAAATCCCCCTCTCATATCCTGTATGGTTAAAACCGGGATCCGGGCTCACATGATTGCTGCTGCCGGTGTGGCTCTGGTGTCTTTTGTACCCGCGTTCGCCACGGTGTCACCGCAGTTGCCAACCTGGTATTTTGGTGAGGGCCTGCGTGCGGGCGATTACTTTGAATACAAAATTTGTGACTCGATTCTAAAAATTCCACAATCTTCACAAAACTGCTATGTCGTAAAACTCTGGTTTCTGATGTTACTGCCCACTCCTGAGGGGGAAACATGGGTCACGGCAGCTAAAATAATCCATAAAAATTATCGTGCCGAGGCAATCTTTCATGTGTTGGATGATTCCAAGAAAATAAAAACCGACGGCATGTCGATGCCATATGCCGAATCTGCTCAGAGAACATTGGGCTGGATAAACCAATACGCATCAAAATTTGAACCGCAAGCACTGTCTGTTGGAAAATCCTGGGGCACAGTTTTGTCGGATGCGGGGTTCAAAACAGAATTACTGGTAACACAGAAGGACACAACCCACGTAGCAAACAAACTTTACGAAACCCATCGGGTGGGCTACTCTTTATTCAAAGAAAGTTCCCTGCAAATAAGCGACGAGTTTCCTTTTCCATTAAAGGCCGTTGTTTATCAGGCCGCATCGCGGCAAAACCAGTCTCCTGCATTTACCGTGGAGCTTCTGTCTCATTCCCACAATGCCTGCGAGTCAAACGGTCTCCAAAACCCTAGATGACAAAATATTCCGCTTGCGGGTGGTGAACTATGATTGCGGCAGTTGAGTGTTCTGGAATTATTTGGCCTGCCTCAGTCAATGTCATCTGGGATTCTTGCGGCTCTAACAGATCCCAGACAAGATGATGCTGAGATACGTCTGGGCAGCTGGGATAGCCCCAACTGTAGCGCAGTCCACGACCGCTGTCAAGTCCAAGCTCTTTTCGTATCCGCCGGTTCACAACTTCGGCCATGGCCTCTGCAGTCTCTACTGCCAAACCGTGCAAATAATACGCATCAGTATATCTGTCCTCTTTATTCCATCTGTCTATTGTTTGTTGCACTCTTGTTCCAACTGTTACTGCCTGAAATGCAACAATGTCATCTTTTCCAAAATAATCAGCCAGGCAGAGATGTTTGCTCTGTGAGGATCTAGGAAAATCAAACAAAACCTTCCTTCCGTTTGGATGATCTACTGTCAAGTGATTTCCATCTGCGTGGCATACAAAATAACCATAAACT
>SBBK01000101.1 GCA_005240025.1 archaeon | reverse complement strand
GTCAAAAGATTAACCCGTCATTATGGTTTAAGACTTGTGAATTTTGTTAATTCGAGTCGATCAGAGGCGTTTTTGCTGTTTTTTGTATTTTAACACAGCGTATGACTGTAAAACGCTCTCAAAATTTATTACGCCAACAATTTTAGTACCGTATGGCAACAACCTACAAGGCTGCAGGCGTCGATATCAGAAAAATAAAGCAAAGCCAGTCTGCCATAGGCAGGATAATTTCTGCCACCCATGGCCCTCAAAGCAGGGTAATGTCAGGATTTGGCCATTATGCAGGACTTGTAGGAATTCATGATGGAATGTTGCTGGCAACCCATACAGATGGCGTTGGAACCAAGGTCATTATCGCAAACACACTCAGAAAATACGACACAATTGGAATCGATTGTGTGGCAATGAATGTAAACGACATAATATGCATTGGCGCAAGACCAGTCTCATTTGTGGACTATATTGCGGCAAACCAGAACAACGAATTTGCATTTACAGAAATAGCAAAGGGACTTGCCACCGGTGCAAAAAGAGCCGGCGTCCCAATAGTCGGCGGAGAGACTGCCATAATGCCGGATTTATTTGCAGGGAAAAAATTCTCATTTGATCTTGCAGGGATGGTCGCAGGGTTGGTGAAAAAAAACAACCTAATACTTGGTAACAAAATAAAGACTGGTGATAGGATAATTGGGATTTACAGTAGCGGCATCCATTCAAATGGTTACTCGCTTGCCCGAAAGGTTCTGCTGGGCAGGTACTCCGTAAGAGACAAAGTCAGAGGGGCGGGAAGACTTGGAGACGTGTTGCTAACCCCAACAGAGATTTATGTAAAGCCAGTTCTCGAGGCAATTTCAAAATGCAGGATTCATGGCCTTGCAAACATAACAGGGGGCGCATTTACCAAGCTTTTGAGGCTCAAAAAGACAGGATTTGTACTGGACGCCATGCCTGAGCCGCCAAAAATAATGCGGATGATTCAGGATGCTGGTGTACAGGAAGACGAGATGTACAAAACCTTCAACATGGGAATAGGATTTTGCGTGATTGCGCCAGAAGAGGAAACCAACGAAATAATCACAATTTGCAAAAAACACAGACTAAAAAGCCAAGAGATTGGATTCATATCAAACAAGATTGGAGTCTACCTTAATTCTAAAAAACTAGCATAGTTGACAAAACCCTGATCAATTTTCATCAACAATTCTATTATATGCAGAAAAGGTAAACCGAACGAATGGAATCTCACTTTATCCAAGTTGTAATAGCTGTGTGCATTTTGCTTTTTGCGGCCAAGCTAATGGCAGAGTTGTTTGTCAGACTGAGGCTCCCAACTGTACTGGGCGAGTTATTGGCAGGGATGATCGTAGGACCGTTTGCAATAG
Source organism: archaeon (assembly GCA_005240025.1). Taxonomy (GTDB): domain Archaea; phylum Thermoproteota; class Nitrososphaeria; order Nitrososphaerales; family Nitrosopumilaceae; genus Nitrosotenuis. The sequence continues at coordinate 1,364 of SBBK01000101.1, read as the reverse complement.
GTTCCTTGTTTACAATTCAGGGGGAGGCACTTGTCAACCTTAGTGATGAGGTCAGGATACTAGGTGAGATCGGCGCAGTCGTAATTTTGTTCATGGCAGGCCTCGAAATGACCCCGCGCGAGTTTCTCAGGGGTGGCAAGGCATCGTTTACAGTTGGCACGCTCGGAGTGATCGCGCCGTTTTTTGTAGGATTTTATGTTTTTCAGGCGTTTGGGTTTGAGGCGTATCAGGCAATGCTTGTGGCAACTGCACTTACTGCAACAAGCGTTGCAATTTCCGTGCAGGTGTTAAGCGAGTTTGGAAAACTCAGGAGTCCTGAGGCCAGGCTGATAATTGGTGCAGCGGTAGTAGATGACATTTTGGCAATTGCCGTTCTCTCTGTGGTCACATCGTTTGGAGGCGGTACGGAATCGGTGGATGTGGCAGAAATGACATTTACCGTACTGAAGGTACTGGGATTCTTTGCAGCCATGGCAATTGCGGCCGTTTTTTTGGTCCCACGACTTGTCAACTCCAGACTTTGGAAGGCAAGCGGTAGTGTTGAGGGCGTGGTCACTGCGGCGTTTTTTGGTGTCGCAGGACTTGCAGCTGCAATTGGCCTTTCGCCAATCCTTGGCTCGTTTGTGGTAGGAATGGCACTGTCATCGACCAAAGTTTTTGAGAGGGTTGAGCACTATATGAGTAAGCTCGGGCTGATATTTGCCCCGCTTTTTTTTGCAATAATTGGAGCGCAGGTAGATTTTCGGGGCGTGAATTTCGAGATCCTTTTGATCGGTGCAGTCATAATCTCGGTTGCAATAGCAACCAAACTGCTTGGATGCGGTCTTCCTGCGTGGTTGTTTCTTAGAAACGGCCAGCAGGCAAGACGCGTCGGAATAGGCATGATTTCACGGGGCGAGGTTGGCCTAATCGTAGCCGGCGTAGGACTCACAAGCGGCGTTCTTGCATCAAGTGTCTACACCACCATAGTCATAATGGTAGCAGTAACTTCGATCATTACACCAATTTGGCTCAAAATAGAATATAGAAAAGATGTTCAACGAAATCCTTCGACACAGTAATGTTGGTTTTTTTTGAAAAAATAAATTAGACCAATTAGTTCGTACAGCGTTGGTAGAAGACATGAAGTTCATAGACAACTGCGCCGTCTGCAAGCAGGGAGTCTTGAGGACAGACATGGTCTATCTGAAAAGCGTGGTATTTCACACCAATTGTTTTGAAAAATTTGGTAGTTCTTTTCCGACACCAGACAGGGAGATGACCACTCTTAATGCAAGAACGCGAATTGACCTGGTCCAGCTCAAAAACCTGAAGGCACGGATGGCCACTGACCAAATCTCGACGCAACGCTCCAAAAAATCAAG
>SBBK01000003.1 GCA_005240025.1 archaeon | reverse complement strand
TCACCATTCTTTTAATACTCGTGAATGTAGCGGTATTCTTTTTTGAGGTGGCAGCTACCGGACAGTTCTTCGAATTTAGTAACAACCGAGCAGCAGCCCTGTTTTATGACTGGGGTGCAGTTCCTGCCTGTATAATGGGCGAGCATTCCATATCTGTAGAAAACATTCGCGTTTCCTGTCCTGATGCCCCGATGTTAGGACTTTTTAGCTCAATTTTCCTGCATGGTGGATTAATGCATCTTGGTGGCAACATGCTATTTTTGTGGATATTTGGTGATAATATCGAGCTAAAGTTTGGCAGACTCAAGTTTATTGGAATTTATCTAGCTTGGGGGATAATAGCTGGCCTGGCGCATGTAATGGGGGATATGAACAGCCCCATTCCTGCAGTGGGTGCCTCTGGAGCCATCTCAGGTGTGCTTGGTGCATATCTGATCATGTTTCCTCGAGCAAAAATTATGACATTTCTCATGATGGGGTTCTTCTGGAGGATGTCTCACATTCCCGCAAAACTATTTTTACCGTTCTGGCTGATATTCCAAAACATTGTTCCACTTTTGATTGGTGGATTCGGATTTGGTGCAGGTGGTGTTGCATATCTTGCGCACATTGGTGGATTTGTAATCGGCCTTGCAACAGGATACCTGTACAAAAAGACACATACATCTGAATTCACTTATGGCACAAGGTACGGCTCGCGGTATGGTTGGAAGGGAGACTAAAACAATAAATCAAACGTAGTGAGTCATGTTATAATGCCGCTAATCACAGTCTCGATGTATCCGGGCAGGACACAGCAACAAAAAGAAGAATTTGCAAAAGCAATAACAAAATCTGCTGTTGAAATTCTAAAAACAAAAGAAGCACACGTAATAGTAATCTTTGAAGACAACCCAAAAGAAAACTGGTACCTATCAGGTAACCGCCTCTGAGTGTCATTCTTTTTATCTTGATTGTTTTTACATAATGCATGACCAGAGTTGCCGTGGTGCAGTTTTGCGCATCGACACAAAAAAGCGATAATCTTGAAAACATTCTCAACTACATAGACGATGCAGCAAACAAAGGCGCACATCTTTGCGCATTTCCAGAATTTATGATGTTTTATACAACATCTAGACAATCCCCAAGAGATCTGGCAGAACAGGCTGAAACAATCAACGGCAAGTTTGTAAACGCCATTGCAAGGGCAGCAGAGAAAAACTCTATTCAGGTTATAGGAACCCTGTATGAAAAAAGCAAGAGAAAAGACCGAGTTTATGATACTGTGTTTTTAATAAGCAAATCTGGTAAATTATCATCAACATACAGAAAAATTCACCTTTATGACGCACTCGGATTCAAGGAATCAACCAAACTAGAACCTGGTTCAAAGATCTCAAAACCCACAATGACAAGCCTTGGTAAAATTGGAATGCTTATCTGCTATGATCTGCGGTTTCCAGAAATGCCCAGATTGCTTGCCATATCTGGCTCTGAAATACTGGTTGCGCCTTCTGCTTGGGTTCAAGGAAAAATGAAAGAAGAACACTGGATTACGATTAACAAGACTCGTGCAATTGAAAATGGTTGCTATGTCATTGCACCTGACCAAGTCGGAAACATTTACTGTGGCAGAAGCCTGGTAGTTGACCCTTTTGGGAAAATCTTACTCGACATGAAAAAAAAGCAAGGAATTGGTTTTGTTGATATCTCAACTGATAAAATAAGGCAAACAAGAAAAACTTTGCCACTTTTGCAAAACAGACGGACAGACATTTACTCTCTTACACTTTAGGCCTTCTGCTTGGACAATCAATGTTGGAACATTGGCGCACCCATTTTTGCTTTCTTGAATATCGAAACAAAATTTGTGGCCACATGCACTGCCCGCACAAAGTTTTAGTCGTAATCAACGCCGCCTTTTGCACCAACGGCGACGATGCGGTACAACCATTGTAATAGTTTGAGCAGCCCATAAACCGTTTTCGTGTTTTACGTGATCTGATTACCATCAGCTTGCCAACTTTACAACTGGGGCAGGTTACTAGGCCGTTTTTTGGCTCATTTGAACCTAAAACAATATACTTTTTCTTATTTGCCGACCATGAAAGATAACTGTTTTTGTCAAAGTACTGACGTATCTCTGTTCGCATCAAGTTTACCCGTCGCTTTGTCGGCCTGACTGAATTTTTATTGGTTTTTTCGAATAAGATCATTTCAGACGAACTGGTCATTATAATCAATAATTGGTTGAAGAATTTTTATATGGATCTGGTCAGGGAGTGTTGTGGAAAAGGTTTGCGTTCTTGGTGCTGGTAGCACCAAGTATGGAAAATTAGACGACAGTATCACAGACATTACTATTCAGGCAGCAATAGACGCAATAGAAAGCGCCTCAATTGATCCAAAAGAAATCCAGGCGGGATACATATCAAACGTCTTTGGTGTGGCAGACAAGCAGGTTCACCTAGGACCAGTAGTGATGAGTAACCTTGGCATACCAGAAAAACCATCACTGTCTATCGAGTCTGCATGCGGAAGCGGTTCAGTCTCATTTAGAGAAGCATTTGCAAATGTTGCAGCAGGATTCTATGACGCGGTTCTGGTTGCAGGTGTGGAAAAAGTAACGCACACAGGCACTGAATGGACAACTACATATTTTTCATATTGCTCAGATTTCTTTTACGAGGGTGGTGCAGGTGCATCATTCCCAGGCCTCTTTGCATCAATGGCGAGAGCATACTTGACAGAGTTCAAAGCAACAGAAGAAGACCTTGCACTGGTTGCAGTAAAAAACCACCAAAATGGCTTGCTAAATCCAAAAGCGCATTTAAGAAAAAAAATTACAGTCGATGACGTAATGAAATCTGCAGTGGTGGCAAGCCCACTCAAACTTTATGACTGCTGTCCTTTCTCCGATGGAGCAAGTGCGGTCATATTGTGCAGTGAAAAGTTTGCCAGGGCGCATTCCAAAAACTATGTTAATGTGATTGGCTCAGGGAGGGGTGGTTCACCTGCTACCCTACAGGGGCGTGACCACATGACGACTATCCCAAGCACAAAGCTTGCTGCGCAAGCTGCATATAAGATGGCAGGACTCACACCAAAAGATATTGATTTTGCCGAAGTGCATGACTGTTTTACAATTGCAGAAGTAGTTGATACCGAAGATCTGGGATTCTTTGAAAAAGGCCATGGGGTACAGGCAATCAGGGAGGGGAAGACTGCCATGAATGGAGATATGCCAATCAACCCGTCGGGCGGCCTGAAGGCAAGGGGGCATCCTATTGGTGCAACAGGGGAGGGTCAAGTGGTTGAGGTTTTTGATCAATTAACAGGCAAAGCAGGCGAACGTACAGTAAAGGATGCCCACATTGGCCTGACTCACAATTTTGGCGCTACTGGAGCAAGCTGCGCCGTGCACATATTCCAAAGCGTGTAATGCCTTGTCAGCAAAACAAGAATTCATAGACGTGGTCATGTCAGGCAAGATTCTTACCAAAAAGTGTATCAAATGCGGTTATCTGCATCTGGCTACGGTCTATTTCTGTCAAAAATGCGGCAACAAGGGCTTTGAAAACACAATTTTGAATGGAACTGGCACGGTTGCTACATATACCATAATCACGGTACCCCCGGCTGGATTCGAGAAATACACCCCATATGCGTGGGTTGTGATGAAAATTGACGGCTACGATCTTAGGATCTCTGGATTCTTGGGCGGGATTGGCTCGCCAGGACAGCTTCCCGTTGGAACCAGAGTAAAAATAATCGGATACGACGATCGCGGAATAAT
>SBBK01000068.1 GCA_005240025.1 archaeon | reverse complement strand
GTTTGGAATAAATAATGCCTATGAATTTGCCTGCCAGGATGAAAAATGGATTGAAAAAATCTTTACTAAAAAAATGAATTTTTCCTGGAAGCAAATACACGACATTTTTGTGCCATACTTTGACAACCCGCTAAAACCCCTTGAACAGGTGTTTATGGCAGACTATCATGGCAAACTACGACACAACTTTTCAATCGTAAATAACTCCATAAACTCGTATTTTGGCCTCAAGGCGATATCCCCACTTCTGTCAAAAAAAATCATGGCATACGCCACACACATACCATTGGGCCTAAAATACGATGAAAACCAAAATATCGGAAAAATACTTCTCCGCCAAATTCTGCGCAGGGAAGGACTGGAAGAGCTGGTCTCTAAAAATAAACAAGGCTTTTCAATGAATACGGCAAACCTGTGGAAGTCATACGGTTATGAGATATCTGCGCAATATCTGTCTGATGCAAGAATTGTCCAAGAAAAGTGGGTGGACCAATCCTGGATCCAAAAACATTTCAAAAAAGACACGGACATAAGATATGTGAATAAATTTCTAGGGCTTCTGGCCTTGGAAATCTGGTGCAGGATTTTTGTCACCAAAGAAATGAATCCAAAGACAAATCTCACATGATGCCTTGGTCTATTATATGTAATTTTTTGAAATTGAAATAAAATCACCTGCTATTTTATCCCAGCTAAAATTGGACTCGACAAACTCTCTCCCCTTCTGACCCATCATTTTAGCTTTATTTCCATCATTTAGAATCAGGCGTATCTTGTCAATCCAGCCTTTTGCATCTCCTTTTTCAACAAGAAAGCCGGTCTGACCGTCCATCATTATTTCAGGTATACCTCCAACGTTTGTCGCAATTACCGGCCGCCTCATAAGCTGGGCCTCTTGTAGTGTTAAAGGCGACATGTCAATTCCGCTCATCAAACCATAGGCATCAATTTCGGAAAGAAAGTCTCTAACCTGATCTGGATACTGCATCGCACCAAACCACTTGAAATTCTCAAATTTTGTTAATGAGGGAAGAACTTTTTCTGCGTATGGCCCTGCGCCAACCCAATAAAACATGACATCTGGCATCGCCTTTAATATCTCAGGTAAAATAAGCATCTCTTGGGTCTTTCCCCAAATAACTGCCCCTTGCAACAAGCCAACACAGGGATGCTTCAGCTTCATCCCATTAGAAGGAAACCATCTAGATGGCGTAATCCCACTTTGCAATACATGCATGTCTTTAGCGGGATAGTTTTCCTTAACGATGTCAGCAAGATATTTGCAGATGGGTAAAATTGCGGTAGATGCAGCAAAACACTTTCTGCCCATCTCATCCCATTTTGATAGGGCAAAACGCTTTACCAAACCCTTGTAGATGGTCTGTCGGGCCCATCTCATCTCGTTCCAATAATCTCCCCTCAGATGTACAAACAACGGTATCCCAGATTCTGCGGCTGCTACTGCAAAATGCCTTTGTCTATCCACAAAAATCGCATCTGGCTTAAAATCACGTAATAATTTTTTGAATCTGGCGCGAGTTTGAAACCAACTGCTCATCTTTCTGCTTGGGAATCCATCATAGACCTGTGTATCTGCTACTAGCTTTACTTGGGCTCCTAACTTTTCTAATGAATCACCGAACTCCTTTAGATGAAAGAATTTTGAGCTGGCACCACCTATGAGCAACTTCAATTTTGAATTTTCATATACATGTGATTATATTAAATGTGTATGAAATAAGAATTAATTGCCTGCAGATCTTTTACACTAGTTTTTATAACCTCAATTAACTCGTAGTTGATAATGAAAACTTCGTTAGTTGATCATCTTGCATGCCCTATTTGCACTTCTGGTTTCACTGTCAAGGCCACTAAAAAACGAGGCAGTGAAATTACTGACGGCGTATTGATCTGTTCGAAGAGGCATAAATTTCCGATCCGAAATTCAGTTCCGAGGCTTGTCGTAGATGATGAGAAAAATTTTGTTAAAACCGAAAGTGCATTTTCCTCGAAATGGCGAAACTATCACAAAACCTATCATGACAAAAAATGGTACGACGCTCAAAAGAAATGGTTTTTGGACAGATTTGGCTGGCAAACCACACAGAAGCTAAACAAGTTTCTCAAAAGCCGAATCCACATTCTAGATGCAGGAACGGGCGTTGGCAACAGCGCGCACTGGTTTTCTTCGAACCCGGATTCACAGGTATTTGCAATTGATGCAAGTGAGAGTGTTGTGTTTGCGCATAAAAAATACGGCGACATACCTAACATACACTTTTTGCAGGCAGATATACGAAATCTACCGTTCAAAAAGAACTTCTTTGATTTTATTTGTTCAGATCAGGTATTGCATCATACCAAAGATACCGAAAGTTCTTTCAAGTACCTCACAAAATTTCTAAAGAAAAAGGGACTGGTCTCAATTTATGTATACAAGAAAAAGGGACCGATCCGGGAATTTACTGATGACTACATCCGACATCATACGGTAAATATGTCAGAAAGGGACTGCATCGAATTTTCAAAAGAAATGACCGATTTGGGCAAAAGCCTGTCGTTGTTGAAAAAAAATATCACGGTAAAACGTGACATACCAATTTTACAAATAAAGGCAGGAACTTACGATGTACAGCGATTTTTCTACTGGAATGTTTTAAAATGCTGGTGGTCTGATGATGTACCATACCAGCAAAATATAGCTACTAATTTTGATTGGTATTATCCAAAATTTGCCTACAGGCACACGCCAGACGAGGTAAAAAAATGGTTCAGAGACGTTAAAATCAAAATAAGTCATTTCCAAGAAATTGAAAGCGGAATTAGTGTATCAGGAATAAGAAACTAGATTATGCAAAACGGCAACTGATATTTTCAATCATTCTGTTTCTTTATAAAATCTACAAATCGCTGTGCAATTTTATTCCAGTTGAAATTGGCATCGACAAATCTTCTTCCTTCAGCACCCATGACT
>SBBK01000168.1 GCA_005240025.1 archaeon | reverse complement strand
TTGCTCGTACATTTGCTGTTCTTCTTCCTTTGAGAGAATTTGGGCCTCTGCCTTTTTGAAAAACTCTTCTTCTTTTTGCAGGTGATCGCTCAGATAAATGTAATAGGTCCGCAGAAATCTTGCCACTGGTTCTCTTGCATCTTGGCCACTTTGCCAGCGTTGTAGGTGCGTTGCAATGTTTTTTGCGATTCTTCTACTGAACTCGTGTTCTATCATGAATTTTCGTATCTCGTCTCGAAGCGTGCCGTAGCTTCCAACGCAGGCAAAGTACGAGTCTTCTTCTCTGGAGTAATGGATGGAGTCCAGAAATTCCGATATCACAAATGTAATCTTTTCAATGTCAGATAGTGGGATGTCTTTGTTGGCATACAGGTCCTTGTAGCATTTTTCAATTATTTTTTCAAGCCTTTTTATCTTGAGGTGGTCTGCCCGGAGAAGTTGTGTCGCACTCATCGTATCTCCTGAGAACAAACGCCGCAAGAACATTTCATCATGCCTGCTTTTCCTATGCACTGGTCGTGTTTTTCCTCAAAGCATTTGTGGTATTTTACCATGTAGTGTTTGTGAGGCGGGATGCTTTTATCGGTTTATCAAATGAATGGCGAGAAGACCACCTGATTCTATCGAAGATTTCTAAATGGGTGAATCGCCATAAACCACAGCACAGCTGAAATCTGAACAAATTGCTAAATTTGACAAGGCACTACTGCCAATGTTAGATCCAGGCAAAATGGAAAAAGGTCGTGACCACGATACAGGCATGTACCTGATGTCAAAGCCGAAACAGGGTTGGGCCGGAGGCTACCGTTGGAACTACGGGAATTCACGCTTGCGGAGATCAGAGGCTCGGTCGTTAAAGCAGGAAGAGGCCACTCAACTTGTTGGATGGTAGTTCACCTAAAATACAAAGTTGGAATTTGCACCATCAAAGTTAATGGTAACGCCGGAGAGATATTTGATTTTGTTTTGAATTATTGATTTCACCAAGTTTCCGATTTCTTTTGGCTCGCCAAGGCGTCCCATTGGCAGTGTTTTTGCGATCTCGTCGGCATTTCCAAGATCTCTGAGTCTGTCCGTGTTGATTAGTCCTGGTGCGATGTTTATGCAGCTGATTTCTCTTCCTGCGAGTTCTTTGCTGGCAAGCTTGAAGACTGCGGTAAAGGCCAGCCTATATGCACTGGAGATGATCAACCTTGGGTTTGGCTCTTTTATTACAGCTGATGTTATGACAAAGACATATCCGCCATCTCTTACCTTTAGTTTTTGCAGCAAGAGACAAAAACCCAAAAACAACTGATTGTGGTATTTTTGCCATTCCTGCTCTGTTACTTGATGGAATTGTTTTGGTGGCGGCCCTCCCGTATTCAAAACCAGGATATCTGTTTGTCTGTGTTTTTTGATGAATTTTTTTACGCTAGACAAATTTGATGTGTCTATGTCTTTTCGTGAGGTAGCTGTAACATCACACTTTATTGATCTGAGTGATTCTGCGATGGCTCCTCCTATTCCCTTTGTTCCTCCCAGAACTATTGCTTTCATTGCTTGATGTTAAGATTCAATTGATTTAAGCTATTGCAAACAGGACGACTTTTTTTGGATCATCCTGTATTGTGGCAAAGTGTGGTTTGGCATAACCATCCCCATAGTATCCTTGTGGCCCTCCAAGGCCGAGCCTGAACAGGTAATTGCTCCCTTCTCCTATTGGAAACTCACGTTTTTTTAGAATACGAGAGTCAATTTTTTGTGTCGTGTGTTGGAATGACCAGATGTTTGTGATCTGATTTTTTTCTTGTCTTATTGCGGCCTCTGTGTGCTGGTGACCACATAAAATCACAAAGTCCTCAAAGTTGGATTTACCCTCCTCAAATGCGGAGGCAGGCTTGTAGTGGTATCCGTAATAGCTATAAAACTCTGCATCTTGGTCTGATAGTCTTTGCCAGGTTCTTTGGTAAAGCCATGGATCGTTGCCAGCCTGTACGATTTTTTGCGGATCGATAGGTCCGCCGTGAACGCATAAAAGTCTGTTTTTCTTATCTATTACAAGTTGTTCTCCATATGTGCCGTCTCTGTTTTGCTTGAAAAACTCGAGGTCTTGGTTGGAGAGAAGCTCGTGTGCCTTCAGGCTTGCATAAGGACTTCCGCTCAGAGATCGTTTGTAGAGGAACCCTTCATCATGATTTCCCATCACAGAGATCATCTCATATGATTTTGAAAGCTCTGTCATTTTTTTGAGAACTTGGCTTGGGTTTGTTCCCCGTTCCAGCAGATCCCCGAGGTTGATTATCCGTGATACCATGCCATATTGGTCTTCAAATTCTGCGGAAAACGCCAAATCCAGTATGGTTTCTAGTCCTTCAATGTCTGCATGTATGTCGGAAAACACCAGATCCATGTTTCTCACTTTAGTCAGGACGCAATATAATATCTCGGTAAAAACTTGAGGCCTAGATTGCTATTGTCACGCCGTTTTCTTTTGCTTCATTTTTCAGCTCGATTATCTGATGATTGATTTCCTCGATTTCTTTTACAAGCTCCGCTCGTCTATCTACTAGCGTCCTGAGCATCGAGTTGTACATATTCATCAATGTTTGACTCATTTTTCTCACATATACCATTTTGAAACCCATCTTAAATCCTTACTATTAATTTGTACTACTGACTGGTCAAGAAAGATTCTATAGATGTGTGCTGTGAAACTGCTGAAATATACCGGCATGGAAGGGAATTTTATTTGTGGTGCCAGAGTGGCCTTGAGCAATTAATAAAGAGGGTACGGACAGGTTAAATGCCAAGCTCATTCATGTTGTCCAAATGTTCAAAGATCTGGTAAGGGAGGCAATCAGGGATCCCAGTAGTACGAGCGCTGCTTCAGTTATGGATGAAAGTATACCAAAAGAAGTTCATGGGTTTATTCCCGACTTGGTAGCACAGCTAGACCAAGGTGTAGACTCGGAAGTTGTAGCAGATCAGGCTCTAAACAAAACCTTTGACATAGTTGAAAGTGCCGTATTGAGTGATGCAACAGCCCATGTGCTTGACAAGTTCTCAGACAGAATTACGAACTTGCTTTTTGGTGAGCCATTTCTAAACTTGCTGGAACAGGCCGCGGCCCTTGTTGTTAACATACCAATCTAGTGCTGGGTTTTGCAAAGCGATCTGCACTTGCAACCCCAGATGAGGCATGACCGGCTGATGTCATGCAGTACAGAAATGGAGACAACCAACTGCCACATTACGGCACTACGCAGATTAGGAAAACCTGCCAACGGGCATTATGCCAGTGCTATTTGGATCTGGCGGGATTCGTGCCTGCAGATGTCTTTATGCACCCGAGCATGAGATTCTTTTCTGAATGTGAGATCGCATCTGTAACACTTCCAAGCAGTTGTTGTCATGTTTTGAATGGGTGATTTTTGTATTTATTGCGCGCGTAGAATTCGTACATGTATTTCTCTGTGAACCAAAATCCTCAAAACTTAAGAGTCCCTCCTAGAACCTTGAGTTAATGCCTGTTACTGTCATTGCCGGAAACACCTCAGTAGATCTTGCAAAGAAACTGGCAAAAAGGCTCAACGCCGATTTTGTATGTGCGGATCTGCGGGTGTTTCCAGACGGTGAAAGCAAGATCACCATAGCAAAAAAACCAAAAAAAGGAAGAGTTGTTGTTGTTAGTTCAACGTATCCACCGGTTGACTCTAATCTGATTCAGACCTTGTCACTAGTTTCCAAGGCAAGAGAATTCTCAGACCGTGTGATACTGATAGTTCCGTACGTGGGATATGCAAGGCAAGACAGGGAATTTCTGCCTGGTGAAATAGTTACATTATCAGTGATTGCGAATCTGCTAAAGGCAGCTGGAGCTTCCAGAGTTGTCGTAGTTGACATACACAGTAAGATTGGTTTGAGGCACTTTAAAGTTCCAGTCGAAAATGTGTCTGCAGTACCAGAGCTGGCAAAGTATTTCAAAAAATTGGTCCTAAGGGATCCCCTCGTGGTTTCCCCGGATTTTGGCGGGGCATCAAGGGCAGAGAAGTTTGCTAAAATATACGGCACAGATTTTGTGGTGCTAAAAAAGCATCGAGATAGAAAGACTGGCAGGGTGCAGATAATCACGCCAGATCTGGACGACATCAAAGGGCGCGATTTGGTGCTAGTAGATGATATGATAAGCACGGGTAGCAGCATCGTCAAGGCAACAGAGTTTCTAAAGAAGCAAAAATGCGGACGTGTTTTTGTTGCGTGTACACACGCACTGCTAATCAATAATGCTGAAAAAAAGATGAAAAAGGCAGGAGTTTTTAAAATCGTCAGCGCGAATACCGTTCCGGGCTCCACTTCGGCAGTAGATGTATCAGGAATAATTGCAAAGGCAATCTAGATGCCCGAATGTTTTTTCATTGTTTCAAAGGAACACCCCGGGCTTGCAGTTGACGAAGTGATTACGCTAGCAAAAATGTACGACCGATTCTGCAAGATCAGGGTTATTTCTAACCTCATCATAATAC
>SBBK01000039.1 GCA_005240025.1 archaeon | reverse complement strand
GACATGTGTGTTGCGCTCGCTTTCATCCCGACCCTAAAGGGTTCGGGCTTTCCCGCTCGCAATTTGTAAATATGGGAAAATCCCGTGCAGAGGAGACATCTGTATTAAATATTGCTTATAATACATCAGATACCACTATAACCGCATTGGCATCATATCGAATTGAGTTAAAGTTGTCATACGGACTATTGCTGTTCCTAGCCATGATGGTGCTGGGCAGCATTTTCAGCGGAAGCCTTGCTGCCGAGGCCGCAAAAAAATCACAGACCCCCTTGGAGCAGTTCCTACAATACAGGTCCCAGTACGGCAAAGACACTGCAAGGGCTGACATCAAAGACAACGGAATAATAGACAACTCGATAAATTCTGCCGAATTTATATCGCTGGAACCAAAACCCGTCCCGGTATCGGAAACCGGCCCTGCAAGCAAACTTGTAATTCAAAGGGACGCCCCGGACACTATTTCCAGGTTTAATTACCACTGGGAGCAAAGCGCGGACAGCACGGGCTCAGAACACAGCTCATACATCAATCAACCACTACAGGTTACGTTTGTGGGAGACAAAATTGCCATCCCTGATGATTCCGCATCACAAAAACTCTTGGATAGATATGGAATCCTGTTAAGTAACGAGGGCGCGGTCTGGCAGCTTGAGCATTCCTTTGCGTTGTTTGAGATAATGGAAACAATTCCGCAAGAAACCAGAGACCACATCACCGAGCAGAAAAGCGTTACATCAAAATGGATACTGAGTAACAAGCACATAGATGACGACATCAAAATAACCAGAACCGACTCGCACCTGACAGTCGAAATATCCAGGGATGCCTTTGATTCGTCGATTGCCAGAATAGCCAAAATCGACAACAAAATGGGCAAATATTTCTCCCAAAGACTGCACCATGCGCTCGTATGGTTCGTAACCGATAGGGGGACCGACATGAATGCAATTGAGCGCATCCTCAATGAAAGGTACGGCGTTTCTACCAAAGTGACCAGCTATGAAAAACTGACCAGGGGCACTACAAACGAATCCAAGATAAGCTTTCAGAAATTCCACCCAGAAGAACTCATCGAGATAATAAATATGCTTGAGGAAATGCCAAGAGGATTCCACTCAATAGATGGACTGAATTACTTGGTCAGAAGGGCAGACGGCACATTACACCCGATGTATCCAGACGCTCCTGCAGTGGGATGGCCATCGTCAAGTCCAGGCTACATTGAATTTATGGAATCTGCGTTCACAGTTGAGGCTGATTACCTGCACAGGCTTATCATTCATGAAAAATCCCATTTTCTGTGGGCAAAGCTTTTCTCAGATGACCTGAAAAACGAATGGACCGCACTCGGCGGCTGGTACAAGGACAAGACTGCGTCTGGGTGGTCAACTAAAAAAACGACCGAGTTTGTCAGTGCATACGCACACCTGAAAAATCCAGATGAGGACATGGCAGAAAGCATTTCTTATTTTATAATTGATCCGGACAAGCTGAGGTCCCGCTCGCTACCAAAATACGAATTCATCAGGGACAGAATAATGGAGGGAAACATCTACATCCCAACAGTCCGCGAGGACCTTACCTTTGAGGTCTTGAATTTGTACCCGGACTACATCTATCCTGGCAAGATAGTGCGTGTTGATATAACAATTTCAGGCGACAAATTCGAAGACAAGCAGGCAACCATAGAAATTGAGCTTAGCAGCAAAAGTCGCTTTGAAGGCGCAAAAAGCGCGTACCTGCGCCTCATCAGTGAAATTGGGACCTACAGGGACGTTACACTCCTGCCTGTTGGTGGAGAGCTGGGCCATGTGCTAAGGGGCACTGTAACAATTGGCAAAAACGCAAAGGGCGGCCTCTGGCAGCCAAACCAGATAAGGCTGGTCGGCCAGACTGATGATGAGAGATTTGAGAACCAGAATGACTTTGGCTGGAAGTTCTTTGTCAACAACATTGCCGAAGATACCACTCCTCCACTGTATACGAAGAATTCTGTCAAGCTCGCCCTGCGAAACGATTACTCGTCATACCAGAGACCTGTCCAGATTTTGACTGCAAACTGGAATGTCATAGAAACCCAGGGAATAAAGAACTGTTATGCTACAATCGATGACGACGACCCTGCAAGCTATAGTTTTGGTGCCTATGGGGAATTCGATGCCAGAACCAACAACTGTAACGTTGAATTTAAAATCACAGAATATTTCAGATCCGGCCACTATTCCGCAAGACAGCTCAAAATGACAGACATCGCAGGAAACGTGGGCACGGCCGACATCACAAAACTTACAGGCGGCAGCTCTATTTTCGTGCGAACCGCAAACCCGGATACAGAATACCCGTATCTGGACGTAAACGATATCCGGGTCTCTGCAACACCTACCAATCCTGCCGAACCAAATGGCGAGACAAATGTCAAGATAGTCTACTTTGCAAAAGACGACAAATCCGGCCTAGGCCAGGTGAGCTACATTTTGCGCGACCCGCAGGGCATACAGCATTACTTTTATCACTACCACAAGAACTTTCACGGATTGTTTTTCAACGGGAACCCAGGCGAGCTACTGCGTTACGACATCAACGTAATTCTGCCAGAGGGTTCGGCTCCGGGAAAATGGGCACTCATCCAAATGAAGTTGGACGACAAGGCAAACAACTCAAAATCATACGAGTTTACAGAAATAATGCATTTTGAAGTAACATAACTACAGAAGCACTGGATGCACTTGCAATCTGGTTGAGGGTTGGGCATAATTCTTTTTAAAAAAACACACTGGCAGCAAAGCATGTGCTTGACACCCTGCTGGGTGGGCTGACATTATTCACATTCGATGCCCTCAGTTTCTTGTTTTTGAAACCAGGCATTCAATTATTATCATACACAATGATGAGTATTTTGCTAATTGAGACCAAGAATTTAAAATCCCGATTCACTGGACAGGTTATTCTATCTTCTTTCTTACCCATTCAACAAATCTCTCAGCATCCCTAATCATCGCATGTGCATCATCATTCGCTATCATTCGATCTTCATATTCGGCGACGTTTTTCTTTGACAGAACCCTGCTTGCCTGCCTGACCTTTGGCTTCAGTTCCTCTTTATCAATAGGCAGTTCGTTGAGCATCTCTACTGCTTGCATATGATCAGCACCAGCGTGCTTGCGTTGCAGGAATTTTGCGCATATTGCGTCACAAGCACTTATAACAGCATGTACGGCAAGTGTCGCAGCCGCATTTGAATGATCGTTAACCGCTTTCCTTGATCCGTCAAGGAAATCCTCTGCTTTTGTAAGAAAATTCTTTTCTGCACCAATTTTAGTCGGTCTTGTACTGGACTTCATTGCAGAATCTACCTATCGATAAGACTCCTTCCCCCCCTGACCTGTTCATAGATCTGCTTATGCTTGATTTTCCTTAATTCTCTCTTTTTCTTAACTATACATGACAACGGATTACCAAATCTGTTTCGTACCACATTTCCCAATTCCTCTATTAGCGTATCAATTTTCTCCATATTGGCATCATCGGCAACTACAACAAAAACATCAATGTCACTATCTTCTCGCTCCAGACCCTTCAAAACACTCCCATACAGGCTGACAGATGTCACGTCATCTTCGTCCTCAAATGCCTTTGTAATTACTCTTTCCAGTTCTGCTATGATGTGCTTTTCAACTTTGAACAATTGTTGTATTGTATTATGGAGCAAACTCTCCTTGTTCAATCTGAAAAGATTCATCTTACCCATCCTGCTGAACATGATCAAATTAGAGTTAACAAGTTCTCCCATGTTTCTATGGATCGTTGGCTGGGGAACATTGGCGAATCTGGAAAGTTCATGCTCAGAGAATGTTTTGTCATGATACTCAAACATTAGCCTCAGTATCTTTACCTTGGTTTTATTTCCCAGTATTTTCTCGTATATTTCATGGAATCTCATCTTCGTATCACCTGATACATTTATGTATTAATTGATACAATTTTGTATATAATCTTATATGATGTTACCCCAGATTGCTCTGTTGACTAAATCCAAATAATTCCATACTGTCCAGTGGATACCTGTCCTTCCTACATTACCGTGAATCTGTCGTATAACGATATTTTCAACATCAGTTCCTGCATCATGTTACATCTTTTCTTGGATCGTACCTCCTCACCAGACATCCTCTTGATACTAGAAAACAGATTCTACGATCCATCTTTTTCCATAGCTTACGCTGGCAGCCCATTTTTGTAATCTGTCTTTTGTGCCAGTACGGCAAGCTTTCGTGCATAACATCCTTTTGCATTTGGTATTGCGTTTTTTCTGGTCTTGATTGCAGGAATCATGTTTTGGTCATCCAGATACGAGAATGTCTGCCGCGAATCAAACGCACCATCTCCTGGCACCTTGGATATTGTACCAAACTTGGCAGATTCCCTTACTATACATTTTAGGCGCTTCGAATCATGAGAATGTTCAACTGTTACCCTTACTGCAAGGACCTGCTTTGCACATCAACGCCTATGTAATTTCAGAAATCCCTTTCTTTTGCCATTCCATTTGTGGTGCATCCACTCTCCCCTATTTGTCACCTTGATTCCACTGGAATCCACTACCAGCTCGATGTTGCCCTTTACATCTGCCTTTATTTGGATGTCAGGTTTGCAGATTCGCATGTGTATGGCAGTGCGTCTGGCACTGCTGGGGTTGTTCCATGGTATGTTCTGATCAGGCCTTCTGTCTGTCTGTATGGCAACCCAAAATACACCCGGACTCAATATCAAAATCAGTTATTCCATGCAAGACCATGTTCATTTTGCATTGTCAAGTTGCCATAGTTTGATTCTTGACCGTCTAAGACAAGATTGCGAGGATCACTGCCGTGTTTCAGGTTGTATGTGAGGATCATTTTTGTTCCTCGACGTATTTTTTTACGACGTCCAATAAATTCATGGCATGATCTGCCTTTTTCAAAATTTAACTATTCTGGTATGCCGTGTGTTAACATGTGTGTTGCGCTCGCTTTCATCCCGACCCTAAAGGGTTTGGACTTTCCCGCTCGCAATTTGTAAAATTGGGAGGG
>SBBK01000044.1 GCA_005240025.1 archaeon | reverse complement strand
GTTCAGTGTTATCCCGAACTCTTTTTTTGCCAGATCTAAAAATGTTTTTGCGTTTTCCTTTGGGTGTTCAGAGGTAACAACCATAAAGTTGTCCCCGCCCATAAAAAATGTCAGCGAGTTTTTTTGTATAAAGAATTCTGACATTTTTGCATACAGATTGAAGATTGTCGAAGAGATCTCGTATGGAGATTTGATTTTCCGGCGAGAGGTCAGATTTTCAACATCAAAGTGCATTATGGTAACTTGCTGGTTTGCTGCCCCGTTGATAAAACCATAGATTGTATACGTTTCATCCAACATTACTTTGGTTTTTTTTCCCTCATAGGCTCTGAGGTTTGCATCGAATGGGTTATCGGCGTATCCAATTGACATTGCAAGCTTCAGTTTGGAGAGTTTACCGAGTTTTTTTTGTATCCCGATGTGATCTTTGAGGGTCAAGCCGTTTGTTACCGCGAAGAATTCATCAAATCTGTTGGAAAACACAAGACAGTTTTTTGCAGAAAAGAGTTTTTGAACTTCCTTGTAGAGTCCCGCCTGTAGCATTTGCAGCTCATGCTCTCTGTCACTTCCAAGAGTAAGCGTCCAAGGTCCATATCCAGTGATTTTGATTATTGTTAGTTGGATCAAGACAATTTCTCCAGCTCTTCGCGTATTCTGACCACGGCCTCTACTGCCCTTTCTGCTACAGGTCTTATTCGTGCGTAGGCATGACGCTCCTGCATTCCAGGACCAGATATTCCGAGTGAAACGGGTTTTTGGTGCTTGATTGATAGCTCAGGAAGCAGTTTTGCTACTGCATTTGCTATCACTTCATCGTGCTTTGTTTGGCCCTCTATTATGGCACCAAGTGTGACTACAGCGTCAATTTCCTTTTTTTGAAGCAGCTTATCTACTACCAATGGCATATCAAACGAGCCTGGAATCTTGCATGAATATCTTACATGTAGTTTTAACTTCTTTGCCTTTTCAAGCGCCACTTCAAGCATTCTTGACGTTATCTCTCCATTAAACTCTGCAGTGACAATTGCAATATTCAGAATTAATGCACCCTTGAAAATTCCAATAGTTCTTTGCCATCTACAAACGGAATGGCGTGTTCATTTGCAAATTTTTGTGCTTTTTCTACTGTCAGAGCCGAATATGTCTGAGAATCCATCATCTCGCAAATGGCAGTAACCGGAGTAAGCTTGGCAAGTTCAGCAAGATATACTGACATTTCTGTGTGGCCCCGTCTGCTTGCAAGAAGTCCATTTGATGCAAGCAGTAGCGGTACATGACCGGGGGTCGCAAACGATGAAACAAAGTCACTTTTTGGTTTTTCTGACCCGTGTAGATTTGCCATCTCTCTTATGGTAAGGGCCCTGTCCCTGTCTGTAATGCCAGTATAGGTCTGCTTGTGGTTAATTGATATTGAAAATGTCGGATGATCGCCATATGGAGCTGTACCCATTATCATTTGTTTTGAGTCTACATCGATATCTGATGACCTGTACAGGATATTGTGCATGTACTGCAGATTGAGCAGTTTTGCAAAGGAATTCTTGATGGCAAGACATATGAGACCGCCTGCACTCTGACGCATTCGCGAGATATGTTCTGGCGTTACAAATTGAGCAGCAACTACCATATCTACTTCGTTTTCACGTCCCAGAGAATCATAGAGAAGCACAAACTCTCCTTGTCGTAGTGAGGAGATTGCTTGTTGGAGAGTCACGATTAGGATCGGCCTTGGAACAATTATAAAGTTTACTATAAAATTGGTAATTACCAGCAAATTAGTAATAATTTATTCCTGTTTTAGGAGGTATTTGCCGAGTATGTCGGTTTCAATATTAATCTTGTCGCCAGCCTTTCTTATCTGAAAGTTGGTTACCTGTACAGTGTGAGGTATTAGACACACGGATGCGAGATTTTTTTTCACGTCCACTACTGTCAGGCTTATTCCGTCTATTGCGATTGAGCCTTTTTGTACAACAAATCTTAAGAGGTGTTTTGGTATCTCAAACCAGATCTTGATTTCTTTGGGCTTTTTTTCAATTTTTTTTATTGTTCCTACTCCGTCGACGTGACCCAGAACAAAGTGCCCTTCCATCCTGTCGCCCACCTTTAAACTTCGTTCAATATTGACGATTCCGCCAATTTTGAGATTGCCCAGGTCAGTCTTTTTTGTAGTTTCATCTATCAACTCAAAATTACATTTTGTGTTTGAAATTCCGGTCACCGTAAGGCAGACCCCGTTTAATGCGACACTTTGACCAATTTTGAGTTCCTGTGAATGTTTACCTAGATCCACTGTCATTTTTACCGCACTTCGGTTTTTAGTAGCATGCTCAATGTTAAGCACTTTACCAATTCCCTCAACTATACCAGTAAACAATCTGCTATTTTGATGTAGTAAGGATATAAAATGATTTTTCTAGACTATGGAAATAAGGACAAAACCAATTTTGCCAAAATTTTTAGACTGGGGATAAGAATGATAATACATGACATCTGGCACACAAATTATGGAAAAAGTTCTCTTCGGGGTTGCAAAACAATGGATAGCCGGCAGCACAATCGATGAAGCACTGGCCACAGCAAAGAAATCCTACAGGTTAGGCATGAATGTGATTATAAACAAACTTGGTGAATATCACACAACAAGACACCAGGTAGAAAAAACCATTAATGAATACAAAACGGTGATAACGTCTTTTAGTAAATGGCGGATCATAGGCGGGATTTCTGTAAAGCCAACCCAGCTTGGACTTTTGCGAAGCAAAAAAGAGTGCAAATGTAATTTTGAGTCCATTATCAAGGCCGCTACCACTTCACAGACGTTTGTGTGGCTCGATATGGAGTCTTCAGAACATACCGATGACACTTTGGAGATCTATTATGGATTGTTTGCAAAATATGAAAGGCTCGGAATAGCACTACAAGCAAATTTACAAAGATCACAAAATGATCTGGCTGACATACTTTCGATTGGAGGCAAGATTCGTCTAGTAAAGGGTGCATATAGAGAAAATGCAAAGACGGCATTCAAGTCGAAAGGAGAGGTGGATCGTAATTACCTCAAACTGATGAAAATTCTTTTTAAAAATGGGAACGAGTTTGGCATTGCTACCCATGATTCCGCAATGATCGAGGGGGCAACTACACTTGCAAAACAATATCCACGGAAATTTGAGTTTCAGATGCTTCACGGGATACGTGATGAACTAAAACTGCGCCTTATCAAAGATGGATTCGCTCTTGCAGAATACATTCCATATGGAACAAACTGGCTGCCTTACTCCATTCGGCGCCTAAAGGAGAGGAAACGAAATATTTTGTTGCTGGGAAGCTCATTTATTTCTCGGCACAAAATTTGAATACTCAGGTTCAAAATTATTCTCTTAGCTTGCTTTCCTCAAAAAGATCTGATTCGTACCAGCAGTACCTAAAGTAGTCAAGACACCATTCATGAAACATCAGATCGTTACTGTAGAACATCTCCGTAATGTCTGGCTCGCCATCTATTCTTGGAAATGAAACACTTGCTTCCTTTTCATTAAGTATCACTAATGTGAGAACCGACTTTTTCATTTTTCTTTCTACTAGGCCCTTCTCAATTAATTTATCAAAATGCAATGTCCGGAGAAGATTTTTCCTACCCTTTGGTATTACCGCAAATTCTGATAAAATATAATTGAACATGACACCTTTTTCTACTCGTTTGATTTTTGGCTCTATGATATCTAGTGGAATCTCTGCTAGTATCTCGTAGATGTATTTGTTGGCGTTTTTGTAAATTGATTTCCATTGTTCAAGTATTTTTGCGACTCCCTTGGTGTGTTGGGAGTTTGCCAGCTGCCCTATTCTCATTATGAATTTTGGCGGTATATCACCAAAATTGTGGCCTTCGAAATATTTGCGGTTTTGTGAGAGAAATATTATAGATGGGATTTGAGAGCAAATTGTCTTGCCATATGTGGTAATAGAGTAAAACCCATCCATGCCCCTTGCAATGAATCCGCCATCTTCCAGCCTTGCAAAGTTCCTATGCACCTCCTGGGTAGTTGCATTCAGTTCTTTGGCCAATAATGTGACCTTGGATTTTTTTTCCAGCAATTTGAAAATGATTTGCAGTCTTTGATGGCTTGATAATTCCAAGAAGTTATTGGCTGCCTCGTCGTAATGATCAGTCATTATACACTATTAACAAGCCCCCAGCTAGTAAAAAAATTATGAGTCTGGTATTGCTCAATATCTGGTGAATCTCTAGCGATCTAGCATACACAAAAACTCAAATCAAACCAGTTGGATGCTAATTTGATGCCCATTAATAGAGTGCTGAAAATTAGTCTGGTCTTTTTTGCCGTTATGGGTTTGTTTACATTCGTGGCCCTGATCGACTCGCATGATGCCGAGGCAGCCAAAGCTTCCAAGGTCAAGACTTGGAAGTATGGTTCCAAAACAAAAGGCATTGTTTGTGGCGACAAACTTTGCTCAGAAAGACGTGATCTTGGCAAATAGAGTCATTTTGACAGTTCCAAAAGTGCTTTGGCTTGTTTGTAGTGTACTTCATCGACCATTTTACCGTCTATGACCGTGGCACCTTTCCCTTTTTTGGTTGATTCTTCATATGCGTTACAAACCTTGCATGCCCATTCCAGTTCGGCTTTGTTTGGTGCAAACAATTCGTGGGATGCTGGTATTTGATCCGGATGTATGATACTTTTTCCCACATATCCGAGACTTTTCCCAACAATACAATCTTGTTTTAACCCATCTTGATCCTTGAGATCCTGCCAGATTGCGTCAATTGCAAAGATGCCTGCCGCTTTTGCATCCAGAGGAATTTTTGCTCGTGCGTATTTTGCGCCCTCTGATTGTTTTGTGTATTCGATTCCCATATCATTTAGCAGATCAAAGACTCCAAACACCAGTGCAGATGTACGTTTGCTTGCAGATGCTATTTCGTAGGCGTTTACAACTCCCTCGGCAGATTCGATTGAGGGCATCACAAAGACAGGTTTGAGTCTGCGCTTTTTTTCTAGAAGTATAATAATTTTTTCAACTTTCTTTAGTTCTTTGGCATTGT
>SBBK01000097.1 GCA_005240025.1 archaeon | reverse complement strand
GCTGACAACAGGGGCAGAAACGACAGAATGTGCAATCAAACTTGCAAGAATTAACGGGAGAAAAATTGCTAAAAACAAAATTGGAATAATTTCATTTATAGGCTCAATGCATGGCAAAACCTTGGGTGCATTGATGGTTGGAGGCAAAACCAAAGAAAAGCACTGGATCGGCAGCACAGATCCAAATATGTACCACCTCCAATTTCCACTGGGGCACAGATGTCCTTGGAATGGAGGAAAAAACCTGCACGAGTGTGACGAACATTGTTTTCACAGAAGCATTCAAGCACTAAAGGACTCCGGCGTAGACCTCTCTACAATTTGTGCATTCATGGTCGAATCATATCAAGGATGGGGTGCATTGTTTTATCCTGTGAGCTATGTTAAAGCTTTAAAAAAGTGGGCGGACGAAAACATGGCACTGGTTATCTTCGATGAGGTTCAGGCAGGGTTTGGAAGAACAGGAAAGCTGTTTGCTTTTGAGCATTATGGAGTAGAGGCAGACCTAGTATGCTGCGGCAAAGGAATCTCCTCAAGTCTGCCCCTATCTGCAGTACTTGGCCGTTCAAAACTGTTGGATGTCGACCCGTCATTAAACAGCACTCACGGGGGCAATCCAATCTGCTGCGCCGCAACACTGGCTAGCCTGAATGTGCTTGAGGAGGAAAATCTGATATCGGAGGCAGCAAGAAAAGAAACTATTCTGGAACAGAAATTAGAAAAAATCAAGAATCATTATCCAGACGTAGTTGGATATGTTTCTGGTAAAGGGCTGGTATTTGCAATTCACCTTGTAAATCCTGTGACAAAAGAGCTAGATGTAGCGCTGGCAGACAGAGTGGTAGAAAATGCGATGCAAAAAGGAGTAATGATGATCCGCACAGGCACAGGCACAATAAAAATTGGACCTCCCCTGAGTATCCCCGATGATGCCTTGGAGGAAGGACTTTCTGTTATTGGCGAAGCCATTTCTGAATGCATTAGGTACAAATCAATATAGTGGTGTAAAAACTTGACAAACAAGATTAGGTTTGGAGTTATAGGCTGCTCAAATATTGCAAATAATTCGATAATCCCCGCAATCAAATCTTCAAGCATTGCAGAACTGACAATAGTTGGAAGTCGTTCTATTGCAAAGGCCAAGTCATATGCGGAAAAATTCCATTGTGAATCCTTTGGCTCATATGAAGATGTCTTGTCTAGTGCCGTAGATGTAATTTACATTTCATTGCCAAACAGCTTGCACGAAAAATGGGTAGTGGAAGCGGCAAAATCGGGAAAACACGTACTCTGTGAGAAACCATCTACAACCTCACTTGAATCCGCGAAAAAAATGGTTGCTGAATGCAAAAACAATGAAGTCAGGCTTATGGAAGCGTTCATGTTTAGATTTCATCCACAACACAATAAAGTGCAGGAATTGATCACAAGTGGAAGGCTAGGATCTGTCATTTCCCTGCAGGGAATATACGGATTTGCAATGCCAAGTGACGATAACATTCGGTTCAACAAATACCTTGGAGGGGGAGTGCTAAATGATGCAGGGTGTTATCCAATATGTGCAAGCAGAATGGTTTTCAAGGCAGAGCCACTTGAAATCAGCTGTAATCTAGACGTTGACGAAAAATCTGGAGTTGATACAAGATGCACAGCAATGTTGATCTACCCAGGTAATCGCGTAGCGACAATGTGTGTTGGTTATGGCATGTTCTACCAGTCCACGTATTCTATATGGGGTACAGGCGGAATGTTGAGTCTTAACCGAGCATACAATGTTCCGATAGATATGAGTACTACTATAACCCTAAACTATGGAAACAATAACGAGATGTTCAGTTCGGCCCCTGTAAATCAATACCTGCTGATGGTTGATGAATTCTGTAAAGAATTGCAATCTTGCGGCGCAACTTTTAATTTTGAAGACGATCTCATAAAGCAAGCTAGAGCAATGGAGGCGGCGAGAATTTCACACAGCGAGCGAAGAACCGTGAAATTAAACGATCTTGCCTCTTAAGCCATGTCGTAATGTCGCTTCCTGCAAATGATATGGGTGTGATAATGGCTATCTGACAAATGGGATGTAAAAGATTACATCACGTCTTTTTTACAAAATACAGTCTTTTTAAAAGCCCATGGTTACTGATCTCGTTTTCATGCTTGCTAATAAACTGCTCAACTGCTATTTTCGCACCCTTATATGTATCGTTTGTATAATCATCAAAAAGCATAATGCCACCAGATGTCAAGCTTGGGAAGATTCTTTCCGCAGCAAAACTCATGCTTTTTTGAAGATCGCAATCAATCAGTACAAAGCTAAACTTGTTATCACAAATGTTTTCTAGCGTATCTTCAAAGTAGCCTTTTACTGGAGTGATGACGCCAGCAAATCCAAATTTACGTATTTTTCTTTTCACATATTCAAACGAATTGTGTGTGAACGCATCTGATCCAGCCGTGGTCAGACCTTGCTTCTGTTCCTCCGCTAACTCGTCTTTATTGAACCCAGAAAACGTATCACAAGCAAAAATTTTTCGATTAGTATTATTTTTCTTGAGATATTCGGCAATCAGAATAGTGGTTCCACATCTTGCAGCTCCACATTCAATAATTTGGCCTGGCATTTTTATAACTCTATCAAGCGCTGAATAAATTTCGTTAATCCCATCGCCCTGCATGTTACTCTCATAGTAAATTAGACTAGTTCTATAAAGCAAAGGAAAAGTGAGCAAAACATTGTTAATTATTGGTTGCGGAATAGCATGAAATAACTTTACTTTTAACGACAACTATGCAATAGTTAAATTAATCTCATATAACTTAATCTCTACTCTCCATCACATCACTTAGTTTTTCAGAGTATCTATTGATAAATTCTACATCTATACTCACAATTGATAGTAAGTATGTCATTCTTGGTCCGGTCCACTCACCTAGTCGAGACTCGGGCATAATTCCACTCCATTTTGATCACATTCCAAAATTAATTTGATGGAAAATACAAGGATCTCTTCTTGATAGTATCATCACCAAATGTACCGCAGAGGGAAATCCTCAGCATGATACATACTGAATCCATCCCTATTGGCATTTTGCGTCTGATTGGGTTGCTTTCTCTGTATAATGATTCTGACTACATTAGGAGTTACGCAGTTGCACCAACCTGACACAATGGCCCTGACAGATAGTTCCGTATCGCATCCCTGATTATGAATACTTTGCCTCGTACCAGCTTATTCCAGTACGTATCCTGTATGCCTCAAGACGCAGAAAATCTCTGACAGACATGAAGATGTGCGAGATTACCGATCTTGCCTTTCTTACATGCGATTTTTCAATACCGCAGCACTGCTTGATTCCGCGATGATACTCTTCTATCTGCCATCCATCCTTTACTAGCTTGGTAATTTTGGACTCTTCAAGGGATAGATCATTTGTTGCCCAGTACTCAACGGCTCCGTTTTTAGAGTCTGTCTGAAATACCTTTATGGTTCCATACTCTTTGAGGCAGACTATCTTTCCTTCCTTTGGTATTGGAACATCGCTTATTGGGGTGTTTTTGTTTTTTTGACTGACGAGCCTGTTGTGCTTGTCTGCCAAGAAAACACCAGCCAATCTTTGTGACCGTCTTGAGGTTGTTTGTGCTGTAGTACCAGCTGTCAAAGAGAACATACTTGGGATTCATTCCCCTCTGCTTTGAGCAGCACCTCGGAAAACCGGTCATTCTTTGTAAGGCTGGTAATTGGTGCGTCGTAAACCCTGAGGTCACACGGTACACGTCTTTTGCCGTCTGTCCACAAAAGGGTGATGAGGTTGATTCCCTTTACCACTCTTCTGTGCTTGCCGCTCCAGTGCCACGTTACAAGGTCCATCTTTGTAGCATACGGCTTGTCAAGTGTGGTGTCATGAATTACAATGACGCCCTTTGTGCCTATCATTGCCTCTGCTTCCCTCCAAACCGTCTGTGTCTTGAGACTGTCGTTGTAAAAGGCGCGTAAAGGAGTCATGGGCTGGGGTGTTTTGCAGTTTTGGCTGCATCTTGCAGCTTCGGCACATGTGCTTGTGGGATGCTATGAGAAACTGTATGTAGTCAAAGGCATCACACCCTGATGGATTCATTGAGATTGAGGGGAGTGACTTGGATCTAAAAGTAGCGAATGATGCCTTTGGATTAGGTTGTAAAATTCAAGTGCGTAAGTCCTATGCATAAAACGTGGAAGGCCATGTGTGTATCCTACAACGGTGATCCTGCGCTGCATTGTGGTCCGCATATGGTTTCGAATACTATCCAACAATTCACTGCACTATTTTCTCTCAATCGACACGGCATTCCACAGAAGGATAATTAGATCCTGCGGACTCCGCTCACTTCCTGACAGGGGGCCTTTGATAAAGATTCAGGGTGTTGCCGCTCCAGCACATGGCAGGCACGGTGGGAAGGCAAATGGCACTGCAGGATATTGTAGATGCAAAAATCGCATCATCTGACAGCACACTGGTTCACTCACGCGGTCCAGTATAGCACCACAACCACATCAGATCAAATCTTGTACCGCGTCCCGGAATAGACACGGATGCAAGAGGGGGTTTTACAAGGACAAAAGGCTGGTGGTTCCTATTCTAGAGGGGACTGGACCAGAATCTCTTTAACACTCGACTTTAATATTGAGGTGATCGTCAAAACTAGACGGCAAAAGCAAAACGTTTGATTAGTATTACCTCAAAGATCCTGCGCATTGTATCTCCCGACCTAATACCAATCCCATGTCAAGCATATGTGCTAGTAGATAGACATTGTTTTTTAATGTATTAGTGTCCATGGCTCAATTAGGTGTTAGATTTAGTTGTTGCAAAAATATATCCCAGATATTCTATTTGTGGCTCTGGCCATTGTTGTTTTTTTGATTTACAATGGCTCAAAATATAATGTATGATGTCTGTGGCACGCAATTTTGTTATTTTTACTTCAAATCCACACCTCTCTAGCTTTTCTTTAATTTTTTTATAACTATAGTGAAATTCAATTTGAATATGACTGAATTTTTGTAATGTCTTTATTGATGCGCTATCAATAATCTCATGTTCACAACCTTCACAATCGATTTTTAATATAGAATTTGAGGGGAGTTTGAATTGTGTTATAATGTCATCAAGAGTAAACAAAGGAATTTCTATGCCCATTTGGGCATTTCGCAATTTACTCCCAACATTGCATTCACAATCTGGATCAATTGTAATAAAACCACTTCTCCCTGCACAGCCAGATAATAGCAATTCAATTTTGTCAGAATACTTGTTAATTTCCACATTTTTCTTAGCATATTCAAAATTTCCTAGGAATGGCTCAACTCCAATTATCTTTCTAGCCCCCGATAAAGCAAAAAAGAGTGGCGTGTCTCCAATATTGGAACCAATATCAACGACAAATCTATTTTCGACGGGTAATTCTTTATAGTCTTTTTTTAAAAAAGTACTAACAATATCGCCATTGTTTAATCCACCATGAATCTCAATTTTTTTATCAGGAAACTCTTGTAATTCTAATGTGACAATATCATCCTCAACGTATTCTATTTTTTTTGCTCTTTGTATATTTGAAATTAAGTATATGGCGCGTAAAGTTTTTAACTTGATTTTTCTCCCATCTTTCAAAGTAGCGTAAATCGGGTATCTATTATTCAAGATGTCTGATAATAATGAGGTGGAATTGTAAAAAGTTCTTCTTACCTTGACTATCATTATCAAAAAGTCTAGCCAATAAAAAAAATGCGCTATAAATTTATCTTTCAATGATATGGAGTGGACCTCTGTTTTTAGTGCCTCTTTTTGCATGATTTTACATACGGTTCCTCTCATTTATTTGTCATCCCAATATTCTAGCAAACTCGTTTGGTGTAAGATACCATAGCGCAGAGTGTATTCTGGACTGGTTATAGTCCAAAAAGGTATCTGCAATCACAATCTCTGCATCCTGGTATGATGCAAACTCGTGCGGCCTGCACACATTACCAGACAGAAGAGCCTTTGACAGACGATTCAAGATGATTCCAGCACAAAACATCATCTGTATCACGGGTCAGAGATTCCTCATGGAAGGCATTGTGGAAACGGATGCTGCAGTAGATTCGGCAATGATACAATGCAAAAAGGTGTGGCACAAATCTGACAATGCCATTGACTGCAGATATTACTGCAAATGTGTTTGATCCGCACAGATATGATGTTTTGATAGAATTACTTGCGGAGATGGTACCATACATGGCCAGCTGTTCACTGTACTCCTCACAAGAACTGTACGAGTCAAGCAGGAAGCAGGGAATTATTCTTGTCTGTCCAATCAAGAGATGCCGGCACACAAAGGAAGAACGCCTCAAGAGATACCGTTTTTTCAGGTCAAAAAAAGGGCCGGAGGATAATTCGCAAAGGTCTGCCATTGAGAGTTGCCAGATAGAGTAAAGGACACCCTCGGGATAAAATCACTTCTAGTAAGGGGAAGGTACAATGTAACATCATACGTGTTGATGTGCGTGTTCGTGTGCCAGATTGTCATTTACTACAACTGCATAACAGGAGCAAGAATCCAGTGTGTAAAGCATATGCTCGGTTGCTAGATTTTTTTAGAAAGATTATGCCAGAGGCTCAGTTAGCTACCATAACTTTAAAGAAAGTATCAGATGAAAAAGCCTATAATTGAACATAGGCTTTATTATTACACACTCGGGTAAAGGCAGTGCAGCAACTTTTGTACGAACGTGTCAACTATGTAGAAATTTGAAAAAATATGGTGTGTCATCTACTATCCTTACTCCACTTTCTGATGACATAGATAATATGTCTGATTTAAATTTTGAAATAATTCCAACCATACTTTCACGGGTTGGGTTAGCATCTCTTGGTTATAAGGTCACAAGACTTCTTTATTCATCACCACTTACTTCTCGTGGCATGCATTCTGAAAAAGCAATCATGACACTGGTGAATAGTTTGAGGCCTGGAATAAAAAAGATTTTAGAAAGAAATAGATTTGATGTAATTCATGCAGTGCAGTATGTAGCAGCACTTGCATGTGCTCCATTAGCAAAAGAATTTGGCATCCCATTAGTCACGGAATTAAGTAACATCTGGCCTGAAGAGGCAATAGTGAGCGGTCAATGCACAAAATACGATAAAACATATTATGAATTACAACGGATGGAACAAAATGCAATTGATTCGTCAGATTCACTTATAGTTGTAAGTGAATTTATGAAATCTTATATCAAGGACAATTATTCTGTTAATGATATTCCAATTACTGTTCTTCCATCGTCTGGAACAATTCAAAATATTGATGAAGTCGAGCGAAAAAGAAATGTGGTTTATGCTGGAATGGTCAACACACGTTCAAACGTAGAATTATTTGCACAGAGTATTCCGCACGTAAAGAACCCCGCATCATTTTTCATTTCTAATGCAGGCTCAAATTTAACTAAAGTTAAAGCAATAACATCGCAAATTAATTTTCCAGACGTAACATATTTTTGGTTTCCAAAGAGTGATGATGCGTTAGAATTTCTAAAAAAATCTAAAATTGGGATACTGACCACAAG
>SBBK01000186.1 GCA_005240025.1 archaeon | reverse complement strand
TCTCCGGTGGTATGTGTCCCAGTCAAAATGTCTTTTCATCATCTTTCTGTGGAATCCTTTTGTTTTATGGACTGGCAGGGATTCGTATTTTGGACGGATTATGGTGTGTGGTATTCCAAGGTCTTCTGTCATGGTATGGTTCTGTTCTGAATCATAACCACGGTCTGCTACAACCATGCCTACCGGTGCCAGCCGGGTTGCCCGCTCCAGCAACGGTACAAAATCTACAGAATCGTGTCGTCTGCGGTGCCGTATCTTGATGCCACAAATTATCTGCCGTCTCATATCTGCACAGATCGAGATCTTGACAAATTTCCTTCGTAGTTTGGAACGTTTGGTATAGTAATACGAGGCCTGACCATGTGTCAGTCCTGTGGAGTCGATTCCTGCAAACATTTTGCGGTTTCAAACGAGCATTTGAATTACTCCAAGTGGTTATGGAGGATTCGCCTAAACTCATTAGCTCTCAACGGCTGCATCTCAGAATGCGCTGCATACAGAATGACCCCGAAGGAAATGCTCTTGTTGCTGCCTACAGGAGACGGAATGTGCCTTGGATTTCTGCAGGGGCCCGAGCTGCCGCTTTCCCTATCCATAGAATTACACAAAAAACTTGCAGAATACAACAAATCCAAGATCCCATCAGAGACGGTAAGGGTCAGAATTGGACTCCATTCTGGAAACTGCTTTATCGTAAATGATATTCAGGGAAACAGAAACATCTGGGGCCCTGGAATTATTCTGGCCCGAAGGGTAATGGATTTTGGAGATGACGGCCACATTTTGATGTCATCGACACTTGCAGAGTCACTAAGGGAGCTCCCCGACGAATACCGAGAGATTATCAAGCCGGTCCACGACTTTGTCCTAAAGCACGGCACGACCATGCTAATCTATTCTGTGTATGGAGACGGCTTTGGAAACAAAACCCATCCAACCAAGGGCGAGGCGGTCCGAAGCAAATACGGCGAAGAAATTGCCAGAATGCAAAAGACCAGTGTATCCTTTCGTGCAGGTTGACCTTTCCATTCTCGATGCGCAAAAAATGCTAGTCCAGCACAAGCGAATCTACGGAATCGAAAACATCTCAACAGAGCCAATACGACATGTCTTGCACGGGATTGCAACCGATGTTCCAAAATACTCTATCAGTGATCTTAATTTGCAAATCTACGACGAAAAAGGCAGGGAGCTCAAAATAAGCAGCATCAATGTAGACAAACCAGACTGCAAGGAATTCACCACTGGATTTCGAGAACCAATATGCAAGGGCGATACAGACAGGTCATACACACTGGTATACGAGGTCGAAGAGCCGGAGCGGTATTTTGAAAACGCGTTTTTAATCGACTGCCAAAAATTTACTTTAAACTTCAAGTATCCACTAAACCAAGGAATCCTGACCCCGACACTGTATGAGATAAATCAGGAGACGGACCAAAAAACCCCGTCTCAGATCAAACCTGCAATAGAAAAAACCGACACGCACGAAGTGGCCCGCTGGCAAATCCCCAATTTGACAAAGGGAAAGACGCTCCGAATTGAATGGTAAACGTCGGCTTGAAATACTTGACTGGATTGAGTCTTGCACATATGCAAAAATGCATATATATGCAAATTTGCATATGTTAACCGTTGGAACAACCGTTCATAGTAGGTAGACCGGTGACCGGGAAATACTTTATAGATCGTGAAAAAGAAATCAAACAACTACTGGCCATATTGTCTGGCACATCAAAGGGAAGCATAAACAATGTCATATTATTAGGACTGAGAAGAACTGGCAAATCATCCCTTTTGCTTACCATTAAAAAAAAGATAGCAAAAAACAAGGTAATCCCACTAATTTTTGATGCGTATGGAATATCGACAAAAGAAAGATTTGGAAAAGCATTCATCAACACGGTTCTTCAAGCATATGTGGATGAAACCAGTGATAAAGCATACAAAAAACGGATCAAAAAATTCCTATCGGAAAAATTCGACAAACTCGTAGAAAAAATATCAGATCTTGATATTGGCTTTGCGGAGTATGTCAATTTCCAAATCAAACTGAAAGAATCAAAAATAAATGAAGACGAACTACTTGAAGAGGCGCTACAATACCCGGAAAAATGTGGCAAAAACAAAAACGTTTCATTTGTAATAATGATTGATGAATTTCAGGAGTTATTAAAATGGGGTGAAGATTTTCTGAAAATGTTTAGAAAGCTTGTACAAACACAAAAACATGTAGCTTATGTCCTTTCTGGGTCTGCACCGACAATTATGAAGGAAATGATCTACGATACAAGATCCCCTTTTTACAAGCAGCTTGTGGAGATCCGTATAAACAAGTTAGACCAACGATCAGTATCTTCCTTTATACAAAAAAGACTGAAATCCGTCAAAATAAATATCGATCAGTCCGCAGTGGATCTGGTATTTCAGCTAAGTAGAGGCTTCCCTGATTACGTACAAAGATTGGGCCTTCAGATCTTTCTCGACACTCTTGAAACAAATAGGCACCTGGTGGTTCAGTCAGATGTCCAGAATGCATATTCAGAAATGATTTTAAAACTGGATCCTGATTTCAGCAATCATTTTGGCACCTTTTCAGACCTGGAAAAAGAGATTCTAATTGCACTATCTGGTGGATTTGATAATCCTGCCAAAATAGCAGCAGAAATTCGAAAGCCAGCATCTACACTTCCAAAAACATTGATGCGATTAATGAACCAAGACATTGTTGAAAGATATCGCGACGGCAGGTACCGTCTAACAGATCCAATATTTAGTGATTGGCTGTCAAGAAGATATTCTAGCTTATAATGGGATGAAATTCTAACAAGAGATCAAAAGATCCGGCTCTGGAAAATTATTTCTGCCTCAAGGGCGGATTTGATACCCACATGTCCTTGTGGACAAAAGAGAGTGTCTCCACATCTATTTCGCTAATGAGTCCGTATTCGCTTTTCCCGTGCGCCACAGGATACTCAAAGACAATCCCACTGTAAAACCTGCCAGATTCTTTAGCCTTTTGTATTGTGTCTAAATCAACATCCAGCCAGAACCGTTTTTCCATGTTTGGCAGGATCGGCCCCAAATCAATTTTGTTTGCCTTTATCTCATCTCTTGATATCTGGTTTGTTTTTACAACGCTAAAAAC
>SBBK01000034.1 GCA_005240025.1 archaeon | reverse complement strand
GAACCGATTGTCTGCTCTTTGCGCGCTTTAGGGCGACATGGTATTTTCTGTGGATGCCGGCTACAGCTCTTGCGTAGCTTCCTGCACTATTTCCCATGGATTTGTAGGATTGCTCCTGATACATAACTTGGGCAAGTTCATCATATTACCATGATTGCTGAGTTTAGGTTGACTAGATCCCATGCAGTGATGCACCAATGCAGGAAGGCGATTGTCCGGTGCACAGTCCGCCTCCTGCAGATCCGCACCAATTAAATCCATACCAGACCCATAGGGGCGTGAGATAGTTGAGGTATTCCTGTCCAGAGTGCAGAGTCGAGATCCAGATCCAAAAGACGTTTAACAAAAAATACATGATCTCCTGCCCCAAATGCACGCTGCAGGACATAATCGAGTATACTAAAAACCTCGACGAGGCATATTTGGAGTTTCTGGCTCGCCATGACGCCGGTCAAACACCAAACAAAAAACAGCTTGCCGTTGAGCTAAAGACCGCAGGCATTGTTCGAGACAAAAAAGAGATCACGAAAATGATCGCAGCCTCAGACCCGGACGAGATCACACGGGAGATCCTGTATTCAAAAAAAGACTACATCTCATACTACAAGACAATTACAGAGCCTGAGCCGAGTCGGGGCGCTCCTGTTGACGAGTTGGGGCTAGACGACGCAATGGTAGCCAGCCTCAGACAAAAGGGAATAGAATACACCTACAAGTTCCAGGAAGACGCGATTTTGGAGATATTGGGAGGCCAAAACGTCGTGATTACAGCACCTACCGCATCAGGCAAGACCGAGGCGTTTGCCATACCCATCATACAAAAGATTGCAAACGGGGGCGCGAGTGGGCAGATTCAGGCCATTTTTGTCTATCCAACCAAGGCGCTTTCACGAGATCAGCTCCCCAAGATAGGCCAACTTGCCAGAGCAGCTGGGGTTCAGGTTGAGGTCTTTGATGGGGACACAAAAGAAAGGGACAGAGACAGAATACTAGAGAATCTCCCGCAAATAATCATCACCAATTTCGATGTGCTGCACTACCACATGATGTATGGGACCAGGTTTGCCTCTGCCTGCAGCATGGCAAGATTTCTTGTAGTAGATGAAGCCCATGTTTATTCCGGCATATTTGGCTCAAACATACACTACGTCATAAAAAGACTGAAGCGAACCTGCAAAAAGATCCAGTTTGTGGCATCGTCTGCTACATTGCAGAACGCAAAAGAGTTTTGCGAGCAGTTGTTTGGGGAAAGGATGCAGCTTGTGGAGGGTTCAGGCAAGAGGGGCAGGACTGACTTTGTGATGATATTTCCATCCCTTAGAACGCAAAGGGCTCTAGTTTTAGAGCTGCTAGAAAAGATGACTGCAAAAAAACACAAGACGATGGTTTTTTCAAATTCACACCTCAGTTCGGAGCTTGTTGCGATGCAGGCAAGGAAGAGAAAAATTGACATCAGGGTCCACAGGGCAGGCCTGATGGCAAGCTACCGCGAGTTTGTGGAAAGGTCCTTCAAAGAAGACAGAATAATGGCGATCTCCTGCACGCCCACCCTTGAGCTTGGTATTGATATTGGAAACGTTGACGGCGTCATTTCATCTACCATTCCTGTGAACAGATTGATGCAGAGAATTGGCCGGGCTGCAAGAAAGGGCCAGAGGGGTTTTGCATTTTTGGCCCTGGGCAACGACCCAATCTCCCAGTACTACAAAAACCACCCCGAGGACTATTTTGAGGATACAGAAAAGACATACATCGACCCGCAAAACCCCTTTGTTGAGGAGTTTCATGTCCTCGCCATGGCCTGCGACAAACCAATATCAAGACACGAAATGCCTGAGCACGCAGATACCATCAAAAGGCACCTGGAGCGCGGCAATCTGGTCCTCAAAGAAGACAGGTATTTTCCCAACCGTGATGCGGTAAAATCGATTCTGTCCGAGTATTCGATAAGAGGCATTGGCAAGTCGATTGATATTTTTTACAACGACAAAAAGGTAGGCGAAAGGGCCCTTCCGATGGCACTTGAGGAGCTCCACGAGTCTGCAGTATATTTTCTTGCAGGGATCCGCTACAGGGTAAAGGAGTTTGACTATCCGCAAAAACAATATGCAAGGCTGGTTTTGCTGCCATCCAACTATCCGTATTACACCAAGGCGCTGACAGAGGAATGGCCCACAATAGAGACCATATATGAAAAAAGATGTGCTTCTGGAATAGAGGTCTGGTTTTGCAAGCTTCGCGTACAAAAAAGGGTGTACGGATATGCAAATTTGGAGCTTGGCCAGGAGGTAGCTCAGGGCCAGAAAATCCTCCTCGAAAGACCCCTCCAGTATGACTTTGTTACAAAGGGAATTGTCTTCCGCGCCCCAAGTCCCCAGAACCAGTCCCAGCTTTCTGAAAATCCCGAGTATGTTGGGGCCAGCGGATACCATGCAACAGAACACGTCATCATAGAAGGAAGCAATATGGTAACAGGGGGGGTTTCGCAGGACCTGGGTG
This sequence comes from archaeon, assembly GCA_005240025.1. GTDB lineage: Archaea > Thermoproteota > Nitrososphaeria > Nitrososphaerales > Nitrosopumilaceae > Nitrosotenuis. The sequence continues at coordinate 5,179 of SBBK01000034.1, read as the reverse complement.
GGATATCCCTTGGAACATCTGGCCTCATCTTCATTTATGATGGGGCAATTGGGGGTAACGGTGCAAGCAAGGCCCTGTATGACAGACTCGAGGGGGCCTTTGAGAGGAGTCTTGTCATATTGCAGGAATGCCCCTGCAAAAACGAGGCAGGGTGCCCCCGCTGCACTTTTTCGTACAGGTGTGGAAACAATAACGAGTATTTGCACAAGGGTGCAGCACATGAGATCCTGCAGAGGATAAAAGACGGCGAGGAGACGCAACCAGGTGAGCCCATCGAGGGGGACAGGCCCCTAGTTTAGGTTAATTAAGAGTAAAAGAATTTGCAGATCATGCAAAAGGTTGCGCTGGTGACGGGAAGCTCAAGCGGTATTGGATTTGAGACTGCGCTGGCTTTAGCTAGGGACGGATTCTTTACATACGCATCTATGCGGGATACAAAAAAATCAAAGCCACTCCTGGAAAAGGCAAAAAAAGAAAACCTCCCCATTTCCGTAATTGAGCTTGATGTAGACAACCCCAGGTCTGTAAGTAATGCGATTTTGCAGATCAGAGCAGAAAAAAAGAGAATCGATGTTTTGGTAAACAATGCAGGTTATGGAATATTTGGATGCCTGGAAGACCTGTCCATTGATGAGTTAAAGGCCCAGTTTGAGACGAATTTTTTTGCAATAGTCAGACTCATCCAAGAGGTTGCGCCAGTCATGAGGGCGCAGAAATCAGGCACAATTGTGAACGTAAGTTCGGTTGCAGGAAGGATCGGATTTCCAGGCTCGCCTGCATATATTAGCTCAAAATTTGCACTCGAGGGGCTCAGCGAGTGTCTTAGGTACGAGCTGTCGCCGTTTGGGGTGAACACCATAATAATAGAGCCAGGCGTGATCAAGACCAATTTTTTTAATTCCATGAAAATGCCAGAAAACCCCAAGGCGGATTCTCCATATGGCGACATTACAAAAAAGGTAGTGGCGGGAGTCAAGATGATGGCCGAGATGGGCACACATCCAAAGGAGGTTGCAGCGGTTATCCTCAAGGCAGTAAAGGAGAAGAATCCCCTTCCACGATATCCCGTGGGAAATGATGCTGCGATGTTTTTGGAGGCAAAAAAGATGAAAACCGACATCGAGTTTGAGAACTACTTGAAAAAAGAGCTTTTTTAGCGCTTAATTGATATAGTCAGAAATTCGAGTTTTTGTCAAAGTCTACGCGATGTTACCATGAAATGGAAAACTCTTGAACATAATGGCATAATCTTTCCACCCGATTACGAGTCAAAGGGCATATCTCTCAAGATAAGGGGCCAGCCAGTCAAGCTTGATCTCCTGCAGGAAGAGATGGTTTACCAGTGGGCAAAGAAAAAAGACACACCATATGTCAGGGATGCAGTATTTCAGAAGAACTTTGTTTCCGATTTTGCAGCCACGTTTAATGGCAGATTCAATGGTTTGGAGATCTCTGAGATTGATTTTTCTGACGCAAACAAGCTGGTAGACAGAGAAAAGGACTCAAAGATTTTGATGACAAAGGAGGAGAAAAAATCGGTTGCGCAAAAACGCAAGGAGTTTCGCGAAAAAATGAAGTCGGCCTATGGGAGGGCGATACTCGATGGAAAGGAAGTCGAGGTAGCCAACTATCTGGCAGAGCCGCCCGGGATATTTATCGGCAGGGGGGCTCATCCCATGCGCGGAAAATGGAAACCAAAAATAACGCAAAAAGACGTGACGTTAAATCTAGGCGAGGAAGCAAAAGTTCCGCAGGGGCAGTGGAAGCAGATAGTGCACGAGCACGACTCCATGTGGCTTGCACGCTGGACAGACTTTTTGACTGGCAACATCAAATATGTGTGGTTTGCAGATACGGCTGGCATAAAACAGGAGCGCAACAAGGCAAAATACGACAAGGCGGCCAAGCTTGGAAAAGAGATCAAAAAGGTAGAAGAAAAGATAATTTCCGCAATGAGGAACAAGGACCCGAGAATTGCCAAGATAGCTACGGCATGTTATCTCATATACAGGACCTCGATGAGGGTTGGAGACGAAAAAGACGCAGATGAGGCAGACACGGTTGGTGCGACCACCCTCAGAAAGGAGCACGTCAAGCTTGACGATGGCGGAATCCACTTTGACTTTTTGGGAAAAGACAGCATCAGGTGGGAGGAAACCATACCTGCGCAGGGAAACGACAGGCTGCTTTATGAGAACATCCAAAAGCTTGTCTCTGCAAAAAAGCCGCAAGACGAGATATTTGATGGGATAACATCAAGGCACGTCAATGCGTTTTTGAGTGGGATAGTAAAAGGGATGACTGCCAAGGTTTTCAGAACTTATCTGGCCACAACTGAGGTCAAGAACTATCTAAAAGATAAGCTCGATGTAAAAACCAAGTCGGAAAACGAAAAACTCTACATCGCAAAAATGGCAAACTTGCAGGCAGCCATCATGTGCAACCACAAGCGAACCATCCCGAAAACCTTTGAGCAGGCCCTTGAGAAAAAGCGTGAAACTTTAAAAAAGCTAAAGGAGACCGTGCCAAAAATAGAAAAACAAAAAGAAAGGCTCAGGGATCGCGAGGAAAAGCTCAAGCTTGCCATCGACCTGCAGGAAAAGACCCGTGACTACAACCTTGGGACATCGCTTCGGAATTATATTGACCCCCGGGTCTTCAAGGCTTGGACAGATGAGGTAAAAGCAGACTGGGAAAAACTCTACACATCATCGCTTCAGCGCAAGTTCCTTTGGGTAAAGACAGCTGATGTCAGCTGGAAAGACATTGCTGTGCAATGAGTTTGCAGAATCATTTAATTGCGCCATGGAATTAGTTTTTTTGTGCCGGGGTAGCTCAGCCTGGTTAGAGTGCCAGACTTTTCCTCCTACGAAAGGGCATTACTCATAATCTGGAGGTCGTGGGTTCAAAACCCACCCCCGGCATACATTATTCCGATGCACTGCCCACCCCAAAATGTGCCCGAATCCTGCCCAGAAGCATGTATGAGCCGGAACAATTTCCTGCCTTGATTTACAGGATGAGCGATACCTCAAAAGCAATACTTGTTTTTGGCTCTGGCAAACTTGTATGCACTGGGAATAAGACAAAAGAAGAGATTTTCAAGGCTGTCGGGTCGTTTCATTCCATTTTAGAAGAAAAGATGCTGATATCATACCAGTCAAAAAAACACTGACATAATTTGTCTTGTAATCATCAATATAATCTGTTTTTTTTGATTAAATCCTGTAATTGTTGTGGTAACAAATTTCGAAACTAGTAATCAAAGCACTGTCATTAAATAATATTAATTGCTAATCATGAGCACTGAAGGTCACAAATGTCAGATAATCCAAAAGGCCCATGTAAAGGAATTTGTGTAAAGTACAAGGCAACAAAACCAAAGGACTGAACATAGTGATTCATAACCAAACCCTAATCCACTTGTCCTTCATAAACATCTAAGAATGTTTTTGTCTCTAACAACAAAATCAAAAAACTTATCTCGATGCTAGTGTAATAGGAGTTGGAATGCCTGGTTTCAAAGACATGAAACTGAGGGCAGCGAGTGCGAATAATGCGAGCCCACCCCAGGCACTTACAACATTGTCTCATACAATAATTGTCAAAAATATATCCATGCTTGTTATTACTGGTAACTTATAGAAACGATTTGATTTTATACAAATTGAAGAGATACCTACTGATTGACTACAGATGAAGCAAGAATACAGAGCCGAATTAGAACCCACATCAAGTTCACAGAACACGCTAGACTCGCAATGAGAGATGATAATTTAACCACACTTGATGTTCTTGAGGCTATAAGAAATTTTGAGATAATAGAAGAATATCCTGACGCTAGACCATTTCCTGCATGTTTACTTTTATGCTGGGAAAAAGGTAAGAAACCATTGCACGTGGTTTGTGGGTTGCCGGAACATGCGAATATGTTAATAATTGTGACCGTGTATAAACCATCGAAGGAAAAATGGCCAGATTACGGAAGGCAAAGGAAATGAATCTCGGGATTTGTCCTATTTGTGGAGGAAAAACCACACGAAAGGGTGTTGACCTAACAGAATCAATAAAGGATAAAGTTGTTATCATAAAAAAGGTCAAAGCGGAAGTATGTCTGCAGTGCGGAGAGCGTTTGTATTCAGCAGATGAAATGAAAAAAATTGATGAGTTTCTACAGAAAGTGAAAAGTGGGTCTGTTAAACCCAAGAGCAAAAGGGAAGCTGAAGTGTATTCATTGAGTCACTACTAACAACAAACTTATCTTGATGTTATCATAGTAATGATTGGAATGCCTGGTTTCAAAAGCAAGAAACTGAGGGCAGTGAATGCGAATAATGCCAGCCCACCCCCGGCATTACATGATTCGATGTGGTATTCATCCCAGAAAGGACCGATTCTGCCTTAAACCATGATGGATCATTTGACAAAGGTGAAAAAAAGACACTTTGTGCAGTATGAGGAGATAGATGACATACACAGCTATGCCACAAAGGTGGCAAGCTGCAAAAAAAGACTTGTAAAACCTGAACAGGGAGAGATTTAATACGATTTATTGAGAAGATGAAGGTTGCAGGACTGGCTGACGGGAGGATTACCTTCTAGGGGGATCATGTCATTATTCTATTGACTGAAAAAATGAAGATATCAACCCAATATTTGAGGATGCGTTGAGATAGAATTGCAGTAAAACAACTTTTGGTCAACAAAACGGATTAGATCTTTTCTCTGATTCTCTTTTTTGCGATCTCAAAGGCCAGTTTACTTATTGACTTTGCTTGAGCTGAATTTGGATTCAATCTGTACAATATGGCATTTCCAATCTGTCTTGTTCTCTTTAAAACTCCCTGGTCTTCTAGTTTATGTACAATATTTAGAGCTGTTTTGAAACCCACACCAGATATTTTAGAAATATCTGAAATAGAATAGTCAAAGTCTTTCATTGTAACCATGTGATCTAAAATTTTAGACCCTGAACATGGAAACGTACTTGCCAGGGGTCCTACCTCTACTATTTTTTTATATATGGTTTCTTTCCTGGCAGAAAGTCTAGTTCCGGATCTTTTCTTTATGTTTGTTATACTCATGTTCATGATAACATTATTAATTTATTTAAATATTTACCCACCAGTATGTAAATAATTACATAATATTAATATGCAATCTATGTAATATATTACAT
>SBBK01000130.1 GCA_005240025.1 archaeon | reverse complement strand
TTTTTGGTGTTTTTTTGTAATGTTGTTAATGGTTTCTTAACGCTTGCTTGTGACAATGACTTACTCTTGTCATGCTAGCTAGGCTAGCTGAATAAAAGCCTTGCCTATTTTGCCATCAAAAGGTAAGATTTGTTTATTTTTCATGTTTTTTTAGAATTTGTAGGCATTGATCAAAACCGGACTTGAAAAATTGGATAAGATTCTTGGTGGAGGAATAAGAAATTGTGTGCTCACAGACATTTTTGGCGCAAGTGGTACAGGCAAAACACAACTCGCACTGCAAATAATGGCAAGCTCACTTTCAGCAGGAGATACAATATTTTATCAAGACACCACTGGCACATTTAGACCAGAAAGACTGCTAGAACTATTCCAACCAAAAGGATTGAGCCCAACTCTCCTTGACAATGTTGCAGTGGGCAGGATAACCAATACCTCTGAACAGTTTAATCATATTTCAAAAATAAGGCAATCTAATTTCTCACTCGTAATTATAGACAACGTCACCGATCTGTTTTCCTTTGAGTATTCAAAAGAAGAACAAATACTGCAAAAAACCACGCAACTTGCGAAATACATGAAAGAATTATCACAGGTCGCATTAGACAAAAAAATTCCAATACTGATAGTAAACATGATACGGAGGACAGCAGAAGGTGATCAAGAAAACTTGGGCTCAGTGGTAAGCATGTTCACTCACATCAAGATCAAACTCATAAAAAAACCCCAGAACTATGAGGGCAATGTGTTCATGACGCCTTTGAAAAAGGACAGATTTTTGTACAAAATTACAAAAGAGGGTCTAATTGATCTGCCTGAAGCTATTTAACCATGGCTGGCATCTAACATGACATGGCAGGTATTTTTGAATCAATCCCAACTGTTTCCATCATTTTGTTTGCAATTGGAATCATTGGCATAATGGTTTATGAGCGAGCAAAGTCAAGAAAAAACGCACAGCAAGCAACTTGAGGCGGTTTTTGCCAAATTTCATTCACTAGGGTTTACGCAATTAACAGAAATACAAAAAAAGGCAATTCCTAGCATAGTTCAAAAAAAAGACTCTTTAATTATAGCTCCAACCGGTTCTGGAAAAACAGAATGTTCGGCAATCCCGGTTTTCTCATTTATCGCAAACTCAAAGAAGCCGGGAAAGATAAAAGCCTTATACATCACACCGCTCAGAGCACTAAACCGCGATATCTTCAAACGCGTTATCAAATATGCGGAATCAGATGGCCTATCCATTGAAATCAGACATGGCGATACTCCACAATCTATCAGAAAAAAAATTATGGCCATTCCTCCTGACATTTTGATCACAACGCCGGAAACGTTGGTGATCCTGTTGACCCAACAAAAAATGCTCAACGCTCTTAATGAACTGGAATGGATAATCGCAGACGAGATTCATGATCTACTTTCAAATGAACGAGGTTCGCAGATGTCGCTAAGTCTTGAACGGCTCCAATTAAACACAAAATATCACATGACAAGAATCGGCCTTTCCGCAACCATTGGTAATGCTGATGACGCAGCCAAATTTCTAGCTGGCACAAAAAGAAAATGCAAAATCATCCGAGACAGCACAATAAGAAAATATGACGTTGAAATAAATCACGTAAATGGTACCATCCATGACGTAGCAGACTTTATCGTTGACTATCTGGCCAAGCTGGACCTTCACTCACCGGTCCTTCTCTTCACAAATACGCGTGGCGAAGCAGAATTTCTTGCTTCAATTTTACGCGAAAAATCCCCCATCTCGGTGGAGCTTCATCACGGTTCCCTCTCACAACAGGTGCGTGAAGAAACAGAAGAAAACCTCAAAGCAGGCAAGTCAAGGCTTGTTGTATGCACCTCGTCTCTGGAGCTTGGGCTGGACATAGGTTCTGTGGAGCTTGTAATGCATTATGGATCTCCCCGCCAAGTTTCAAAATTTATGCAAAGAATAGGTCGCAGCAAGCACAGCAAGCATTCTTCAGCAAGGGGGGTAATCGTAACTAACAACGTAGATGATGAGCTTGAGGCAAAGGCAATTTTGGAGCGAATTCACGAAGGTTCCATCGAGGACCAATCCATTCACGACGGTTCGCTTGATGTCCTAGCACATCACCTAGTCGGGCTCTCCATGCAGCTTGGAGAAGTATCGGTAAGCACAACATTTGAACTATTCAGAAATTCTTTTCTCTTTAGAAATCTGACACTTGAGGATCTTACCGATGTGCTAGAATTACTTGATTCTAATTTTCTGGTTGTGTTCAACAAGGAAAAAATGGTTTTCAAAAAGGCCGGCAAGTGTTATAAATATTATTTTGAAAACCTTTCCACGATACCCGACATTTTAAAATTCAAGGTATTTGATATTATCACAAAAAAAATAATTGGCAGCCTAGATCAACGATTCGTAGGCGATTTTGGAGAGCCGGGAAACGTATTTGTCTTACGTGGGACTCAATGGCGAATCATAAACGTAGACGAATCCGCACTAAAAGTAAATGTGGAGCCAATTAGATCAGGCGGCATAACCGTGCCATATTGGGAAGGAGAAAACATACCTGTAGACTATAAAACTACTTCAAAGGTGGGCCAGTTCCGAACCAAAATAAGAACTGGCATATTGACACTGCCACAAAACATCATAGCACAATTCAGCCTGCCAGTAGTTCCTGATGAAAAAACCCTGGTCGTGGAATCGGTGAAAAGCCAAGGTATAGCAGTAATCCATTCTTGTTTTGGCACCAAAATCAACGCGACTCTGGCCACTCTTCTTTCTTCCATGCTGTCATCAAAAACCGGATTTCAGGTTGATGCAAGATCAGATGCATATAGAATTGCGCTCTCTTCTAGGGGGAGAATCTCGGAAAGTCATGTGCGTCAAATTCTTGGAGACACATATGTTCTCCATGAGATAGTGACGGCGTCACTAAGTGGCACACACAATGTAAACTGGCGAACCTGGAATGTCGCCAAAAAATTTGGAGTCGTTGGGAGGGGTGCAGTGTATGACAAAAAATCCGCAAGATTTCTTTTTGAGCGGTATTCAAAGACTTCGCTTGTAAAGGAAGTGTTACGTGAACTCTTTCATGACAAATATGACTTGAAAAATTCTGGCAAGCTTCTAAACAAAATTCGTGAAAGCAAAATCCTAATTCACTGGTTTGACACATCGAAATTCTCAAGACTAGCAGAACCAATACTTGATCACACGACCAAGTATTACTCATCTCCTGCAAACATGGACAAAGGCCTTCTAGATCTAGTAAAAAACCGACTCTACAAAACCACACACAGACTGGTCTGTGCAAGGTGTGGAAGATGGGAGAAAGCAGTACGGACAAGTGATATGGATTCAATCCCAAGCTGCCCGTACTGCAAGAGCCGACAGATTGCTGCCACCTTTTATTCTGATCACGATCTACCCAAAATCATACAAAGAAAAATCTCTGGCAAGAAAATTACAACCGAGGAAAACCACAAATTTAATCGTGCGTGGAAAACTGCCTCACTTTTGGAAAACTTTGGGAAAACTGCCCTCGTCGTACTCTCTGGTTATGGCGTAGGAGTGGACACCGCCTCAAGAATACTAAGGAACCTAGTGGATGATGATTCCATGTACAGGCAGATCTATGAGGCAGAACGCTTGTACGTAACTACGCGTGGATTTTGGGACTAGCCTTTCCTTATAATGCTAGAATAAGGCGTCAGGGACAATTCTGTCCTGCCTTCGAGGCCTGACTTTGCCAAAACGCCCGACAGCATAATCTTCTCACCAATTGTACACTCGTCTAACAATCTTGCTTGGTTTCGCCATCCCTTGATCCAGATCTGAGCTGTATCATCTCCTACAAACATCTCAGAGAGAGTAATGGTTTCTCCGGTTTTTGTTTGTACATTGCGCCTTTCGGGGGCTTTGAGTATTATGGCCTCAACACAACAATAGTCGCTGTCCGGCTTGATGTCTGCAATCTTTATCCGAAGGTCTGACAAGTGAGGCAGATCATCAAAATCAATTTTTCGTACAAATGACTCTGAATCAATTGTAACATTATTCCCATACAGCTTTGATGGCATGCACTCAAGAACATCGCCGACTATGGATTTTGTAGAATCGGCAACATCAATGATATTGTAAATCTGTCTCTCTCTGTCAACACCTAAGATCATCTTCTGCCCGTTTTCATTTTTCACAGCAGTCAAAACTCTGAACACGATCGGTTCAACCTCACCCCTTGTTGCAATTTCAAGAGCGGTTGATTCATTCCCATGCACTTCAAGTTCCTGCTGATTTGTTTTTGCTTTTACTCCCAGCAATCTGATTTTGGTTCCAGTTGGTACTATTTTTGGAATATAAGAACTGTTTTTGTTCAATAGAACAACTCTCATCGAGCGACCATCCTTTCCCCTCAACCTGAATCGCAAAGCAGTGCCTTGGCTTCCGCGAAAGTTTGTAAATTCAGAATAATTAATGTTCCCGTCAATTATCCCAGATACCACCAGATTGGTTTCTCCGTCCTTTACATCGCTGATGTCTTTTGTCAGTGACTCTATGGATGGAATACTGCTCTCTGTGCCTGTGCGTTCTATGGTTGAGCCTGAGCCTATGTTGAGCGTGGGCTGGCCGTTGAGGTCGGATTTAACATACGCCTTGATTATCTTTATCATATCGCCAGGTTTGATGTTTGCAATCTCGGGGATGTCTGCCTTTTCATCCCAAAGTTTTACAGTAACCGACGATTCACTGTCGTAGACGGTCATATTTCGCAAAAGAAACTGCGAACCGTCTTTTCTTGAGAACTGTTTTTTTGGAGATACATTAAGGACACGCGTTTGCAGGGTGACCTCTTTGGCACCAGAATAAAGGTCCTTGATGCTGATCTCGCTTTTGATGGGCTCTGATATTGTAACCCCAAGATCGGATGCAACCAAAAACAGTGCCCCCTGATCAGTAAGGTAGCCCGCACCAATCTTTTCCTTTTTTTGTGTAATTAATGCCTCGACATCTCCCCTCGATAAATCGGGTTTTTGTTCAAGCAGCTTGCTCATAAGGGAGTCAAATTCTGTCATTTGATTGTCTAACAAGTGATGTACTAATAAAAATTTCAGTACAGGTCTAAATTAGAGAACAAAAGACACCCCCCATGTCGTGTATAACAACAAGATCGCTATCCAAGTCATACGGGCAGGTAACTGCCGTAAATAGCATAAATCTAGATGTGCGATCTGGCGACATCTTTGGTTTTTTGGGCCCAAATGGCGCAGGCAAATCTACCACGATAAAGCTTCTCACCACACTGGTTGCACCCACCAACGGGACAATCGAAATCTTGGGAATCGACGCGATCAAAAATCCTCTCCAAGTAAGGAAAAAAATAGGCGTCGTCCTACAACAACCAAGTTATGAATCAAGCCTGTCGGTAGAAAACGCACTCGAAAAATATGCGATGATGTGGGGTGTTGATCGCAAAACAAGAAAGGACAGAACCGCCGAACTCATTGATGTATTTGATCTTGGGGAAATCAGAAAACGAAAAAACGAGGACCTGTCCATTGGACAAAGACGACGCGTTCAGGTGGCGCGTGAATTTATGCATGAAATGGACCTTTTGTTTCTGGACGAGCCTACGATTGGCTTGGATCCAGGCGCAAGAAGGAAGCTGCTTGATTTTCTAAGGAGCAAGGCAAAAACGGGCCTGACCATCTTTTATACCACACATATTCTAACCGAGGCGGAGTATCTCTGTGATCAAATTGCCGTAATAAACAAGGGAAAAATTTTAGCAGTTGATACGCCAGAACAACTAAAAAACCAGTTTGGACAGGAAAAAACAATCAAAATTCACCTTTCCACACGTCACCAAAAACTGGTTGAACTGCTAACTGGAATCAATGACTGCGAAATTGATTTTGATACGGGAACCGACATCATAATTCAATCCAGCAGAGCAGAAATCGTACTGTCACAAATTCTCCAAATTTTAATCGAAAATAATGTCCAGGTAGAAGAATTGTCTGCCGTTCCGACTACGCTGGAAGAGATCTTTCTGAAAATAGTTGGTGATTCAAACGCATCCGACGATTAGGCTGGTAAACAGGAATCTGACCATATCCCTAAATCCGGGATTCCTTGTATGGCAGGTAATATTCCCACTAGTTTACATCTTTGTTGCCGGTTTTGCGTACACGGCACTAATCGACTCAGTTCCATTTGGAAATGTGAATCTTGACTATCCGGCCTTTATTGCGTCTGGCATGATTGGATTCAATATAATGAACAGCACTCTGGTCTCTGGAATCATAATATGGAATGACAGAAGGCACGGAATGTTTGAGCAAATCCTCTCAGGCCCATTTACAAAAAGTAACTATGTTCTAAGCAATGTCTTTACCATTGGAATACTGGGACTTGTCAGTGGATCAATAATTCTCCTAATTGGGTTTCCATTATTTTTCAAATCAGCAGAATTCAACTCGTTGACGATCCCATTTCTTGTTTTTGCGTCTATCGTGGGCTCTATTCTGTTTGGCTCCATTGCATCAATTATCTCAACTAGGCTCAAATCAAGCGAAGGATTCAACGTCATTATTAATACCGTGTTTTTGTTTTTTGCATTTGTAAGTACCGCATTTTATCCAGCACAAGGAGCTCCCGAACCACTGGCAACCGGCTTTTATCTAAACCCACTGACATACCTAGTAGACATCATTCGGGCAGGAATCTTTGGAACATTTACGGAATTTGTGATTCTCGAGATGACAGTACTTATAGCAGCTGCAGCAATATCGTTCATTATTGCAATAAAACTCCTTACAAAACTTGATTTGTAACAGTAGCCCGGCCCAGACTCGAACTGGGGTCAAGGGCTCCAAAGGCCCCTATGCTTGACCGCTACACCACCGGGCTTCCTGTCACCCACACTCAAAAAATTCCTATTATTGACACTTTCTATTTGTTCACTGTTTTGATGACCTCGACAAGCTTCTTGTATGGATCCTCCATTGACGCCAAAACGTCTTGTGCATTTTTGCGTAGCTCACTGTTATCGGAACGCAACATTCTCTCAACAATCGCAACAATTCGAGTTGGCCTTGATTCCAAAATGACCAACTTTTTTCTTACAAGATAATCCTGCACTAAATTGGGAACTGCATTATACGAAATGGTTGGGATGCCAAGCAATGCTGACTCTGCAGTCATTGTGCCACCAGAGCCAACAAAAACATCAGCGCTTGGAAGCAGAGCACTTCCAAGCATCACTCTGTGTAGTATTTTGATTCTACTCCCAAGTTGCCTTAGCATTGTTATCTGTGATCTGTATCTTGGCAATACCATTACATTCTCATTAGGAAATTTTCTGGCAATTTCTTCTATGATTTGTAGAGTTTTACCTTGTTTTTGCGCGTATGCAGCCTCTCCCTCCTCAATTCTTATCAAAATATTCCTTCGGGTTGCGGCTCGTCGGAATTCTATCCTCTTTTGGTTTTCATTTTTCACTATCACTGATGCATCTATTGCCTTGTAAGGTATGATGTCCTTTGGTCTTATCCCATATTTTGTAAACTCCGCCTTTGGGATTATCCAGGGAATTAACAATTTCTGGACAAGGGGGACGGATAATCGCATTACCGCTTCTGCATGTGGTGAATCACAAAATGCAATGTGCTTTATTCCCAGCCCAAAGGAAATCCTCGCTGCTTCGGGTGAACAAAAACTAATGACAAGATCTGGTTTAAATCTATGAATCTCTGCGCTTAGAGCACTTATTCTCCCCGTACTCGCATTTAACTTATCGATTTTACTTTGGCCGCCATGACTCCCAAACACAGCAATTTTCATTTTTTTGAGCTTTACCATCTCTGTCACCTCCCGATATCTTCTCGTGGTACAAAGAACCCGGTTGGTTTTTTGTAATTGCTTTATCATAGGATCAAAAAACAATATCTGTTTTGGCGTCAGAATATCAAACCAAATCTTCAAGATAGGTGCTATGCAATATTTGATGCAATAAGTTTTTCTTAGTCCTTATACCTAGCACCAATGAATTGGCGTCTGATAGAGTGGTTGTCTATGGTTTAAGCACAGAAGGGTATTCGATTGCCTGCCAGATGTCAATACGCGGTGCCAGCGTCTCTGTTATTGACGAATCATCACAATCTGCCATATCGCTGAAAACAGAAATCGCAAAAACATACCCAAACGTCTCATCACTAAAGGAGGATGAACCCCTCCTGGCAATGGAACCGATCGAAGTAGCCATATCAAAAGCCCAGTATCTCTTTTTTGCCCCGAGAATTAGAAAAATTGGTCAGGAAACGAAAACAGAAGTACACTCGAAATTCAAGAATGCCACATCGTCCCTCAAAAAGGGCAGCTCTGTAGTTTATGTTCTCCCAACAGGCATTGGTGGGAACGCAGAAAACATCTCGCTTTTGGAGCACGTAACTGGACTCGAAGTTGGAAAATCGATCTTCTACTATTATTATCCGCTGGGTGGTGGAAACCAACTCCCAAAGGTAATCGGTTCATACAACGCCAAACAGGATCAAAGCTTAGCAGTTTTATTAGCAAGTGGTAAAAAAGAGATTCCTTTTGTCGGAATTTCTTCAGCTGAACACTTTCATGCGATAAATGTCCTTTCAAGATTTTCCACTCTGTGCAGTGT
>SBBK01000169.1 GCA_005240025.1 archaeon | reverse complement strand
ATGGATCAGTTCCCTGATAGCAGATTATCTGTACGCGGGGGTTTTTGCTGCTGCTGTGATTGAGACTGTTTTTCCTCCAATTCCGACGGTAGCGGTGTTCCCGTTTGCCGGATATGTCGCCTCACAAAGCAACATGACTGTCCCAGAAGTTATTGGCCTAGGAATTGCAGGGGGTTGTGGTGCAACAATTGGTTCAACTGTGATTTACATAGTTTGCATAAAGCTTGGCAGGATCGCACTTCTCAGGTACCTAAAATACGCCAAAATATCAGAGGAACGCCTTGCAAAGATCGAGTCATGGTTTGAAAAATATGGTGAAAAGGCGGTGTTTTTGGGCAGAATGGTGCCGGTTCTACGCGAGATGATTTCGATTCCCGCCGGACTGTTTAGGATGAAGCCTGTCAAGTTTGTTCTCTACACCTTTGGCGGCTCATGCCTCTGGAGTACAGCGCTAACTTTGGCTGGGTATTATTTTGGGCTTGTCACGATTGATTTCTTCTAGACGCGAAATAGAATTTAAATGAGAAATTTTCTTAACAGACTGTGCAAGCAGTGATACTGTCTGGAGGGCAAGGAACAAGACTCAGGCCAATAACCGATTATGTCCCAAAACCTCTAATTCCGCTCAATAACGTGCCAATAATCGAGTGGCAGATCAGGTATCTTAAGAAGTTTGGGGTGGCCGAATTCATAATTTGTACCGGCTACAAGGCAGACCAGATTGAAAACTATCTTGCCCACAAACAAAATTTTAATTCAAAGATAATTTATTCGATAGAGAAAAAACCCCTTGGGACTGGCGGGGCGATAAAAAATGCATCCAGATTCATTCGCGGCAGGTCATTTCTTGTGTTCAACGGCGACGTAATAACGATGTTTGATCTACACAAAATGATCTCTACGCCAAACTCGATTTCACTAGTCGAACTCCGGACAAGATTTGGTACCGTTGAGCTGGATGGAGACAAAATTGTCAATTTTAGTGAAAAAAAACCAGTGCCAAACGTCTGGATGAATGCAGGCATTTATCATCTGGACAGAACAATACTAAAAGACCTGCCAACAAATGGTGCAATTGAGGAAGTAACATTCCGCAACTATGCCAACAGAAAAATCCTGTCTGGCGTCAAATTCAAAAACTCCATGTGGTTTTCAATAGATTCGCACAAGGACATAGACGAGTGCACAAGGGCAATGACAAAAAAAAGATATGCCAGTTTTGTCTCCAGGTGACACATGAAATTATCATATAGTCTAGGTTCACTTCTCTCGATTTCTGAGCTTCTCACATGCGCCCAAAAGCTTGCGAGGTATCCTCCAGATACTATATGGGTACCTGAGACATGGGGGATGGAAAACTTTGCCATGCTTAGCGCGGTTTGCCAGAAAACCCAATCGAGAGTCGGCTCATCCATCATTAACATTTTTTCGCGGAGTCCTGCCCTCGTTGCCATGGGCGCTGCCACAATAGACACCATCTCAAATGGGAGAATGGTGCTCGGGTTGGGTGCAAGTAGCATCCCGATTGTAGAGGATTTGCACGGTACCAAATTTGCAAATCCGCTAAAAAGAATGCAGGAATATGTAGAGATAGTACGGCTCGTCATGTCTGGAAAAAAAATCGACTACCATGGACAGATTTTCTCACTCAAGGGATTTACGCTGCTCATCAAGCCCCCAAGGCCACACATACCAATCTATCTTGCTGCAATAAACCAAAAAATGGTAGAACTGACGTGGCAGATAGCAGACGGCGCGATTTTTTACCTGAGACCAATCTCCGAAATGAAGGCAACTATTTCCAGAATGCAGAGAAAACGAACAATTGATGTCGCATCCCAGTTTATCACCTGTGTGTCCGAGGACGAAGACCTTGCAGTGGAGCGCGCCAAAAAAACTCTGGCATTTTACGTATCGGTTGGCGAAATTTACAGGAAGTTTTTGGCAAAAAACGGATTCGAAAGCGAAACAGCGGCAATTTATGATGAATATAGAAAATCAGGCCTCACATCAAACTATGAGTTTGTAACAAAAAAGATGCTAGATTCGCTCGTAATTTGCGGAACGCCGGAAAAATGCAAAAAACAGCTAATGGACATATACGAAGCTGGAGTAACGCAACCAATCATCCAGTTTAATCCAATCGGGAATGTAGAGGAATCGTTTGATTTGTTGATCAGGACGTTTGGAGTTAAATGAACAGGGTAGCAGTCGTATCTCATTCCACAACAAAATTCTCGCTAGAGGATATTCCGGTAGAAGGTTTGCTTGTTTCTGCAGCAAGACCAATTTTTGAGAACACACGGAATTTGTCACAAAACGATGTTGACGTGGTTTTGGTATCCACCAACGACAACAAAAAATATCTGTCGGCCATAGTTTCCGAACTGACCGGGATTTCACCGAAAATCTCGCACAGTGTTGAAAGCCTGTGCAACTCTGGCGCAAACGCGGTGATTTCGGCATATTCATACATACAGGCAGGTCTTGCAGACGTTGCCCTGGTGGTTGGTGCAGAAAGACTTGACAGTCCAGGGCAGGTATTGGAGTGGGATGTGTCGCGTGGTGAGCTAAAGCACCCCATATTTTGGGCATCCATGTTTGCCAAGGCACATAAAAGAAAATTCGGTACGACAGACGAGCAGCTAGCATACGTCTCTGCAAAAAACCACAAAAATGCAAAAGACAACCCAAATGCCTACCAACCAAAGGAGTTTTCCATAAACGATGTGATGAATTCAAAAAAGGTAACCGATGATCTTAGGCTGCTTGATTGTTCGAGACCGTGCGCCGGCAGTGCGGCAGTTCTCCTGGCATCAGAAAGAGAGGCAAAAAAGTTCAGCGATACTCCAGTGTGGATTAGCGGCGTCGGGCAGAAAACGACCTCAGCGAGTTTTACAAAAAATGATCTAACCTCAATCCAGTCTACTGTCGATGCCGCCGAGCAGGCATACAGAATGGCAGGGATAGAACCCGCCCAGATAGATGTGGCCGAAGTTCACGACGCATTTACCATTTGCGAATTGATGATTTTAGAAGGGCTTGGAATCGTCCCTGCCGGCAAGGCCGCAAACTATGCAATAGATCTATACAATACAGGCAGCAGAAAAATAAATCCGCGGGGAGGTCTCATTGGGTCCGGACACCCACTGGGTGCCACGGGGATTGCCCAGATTGCAGAAATTGCGTGCCAGCTTGAGGGCGGGGCCTTACGAAGGCAGGTGAACAGCGCAGGGATTGGCCTGGTACACAACATGTCTGCTGCTGCAACATCATCAAGTGTCCTGGTGATGAACCCGTGAGTGTTTTTGAGACCGGCCTAAAAAAAGGCAGATTCGTAGTTGGCCAATGCTCCAAATGCCAAAAAATAGCATGGCCTCCAAACGATTTTTGTAGCGGGTGTTTTGGCAGTCTTTTGTGGCGAGACCTAAAGCAGCCAGGCACCTTGCTTGAGCACTCACAAAAAGACGGCAGAAAATTCTGCATAGTAGAATTTGAGAGAGCCGTCAAGATAATGGGCGTACTCATAGAGGATGTGGAGCCGACGATAGGTCAGAACATCCAACTGGCCAACTGCGGTTTTGATAAATCCCCGAGGTTCGAGTTTTCTGTGGTGCCAGAGGTCAACTAACCAAGACAACTTGGGTATTACATAATAACCAAGTTTACTATAACCAGAGGGCACATCTGGTATGTGTTGGCAAAAACAATTCAGGCACTAACAGAACCGATCAAAAAACCCCTCCCAAAAAAAGACAATAAAAAAATCGCAAGGACGCGACGGCAACGCGGGTATCACTGGGAGGACACGGTTGTAAAACGTTTTAATGCCCTCCAAGACTGGAAGGCATTTAGGCTAGGATCTCCGAGTGTTGCGCTGCCAGACATCTTGGCAGTAAGCACCAAAAACAGCACCGTACTTACAATCGAGGCCAAATCCGGCACCACAAACTCGCTTGTTGTTCCATTTGACCAGATTTTACGATGCCTAAGGTGGACAGACACTTTTGAGTTGTACCATACAAGGAAGGTCGTTTTTGCCTTCAAATTCCTTTCAAAGCAGAGGATTGGCCTTGGGCAATACGAGAGCCGTCAGCTGCGCGAGTTCTACAAGGTGTGGAACAAGGAGAACACAATCTCAGATTTTGCGTGTAATTACGACGGAAGTACGCACTCCGTCATAGATGGAAAAAGACAGCCGTTAATGCTTGCTGACTATAAAATGCCGTTTGTGAGCCGAAATGCGAAAACCCGCGCAGAATTCGAACGAATTGTGGAATAACTCTTTAATTATCCTCTCAAGATAGTATAGATATGAGCTTTGAGCAGTTTATAGACGAAAGGATGCTTGTAAGTCACAACATCTTTGGGGACAAGGAGATGAAGGTAAAGATACTCGAGGTCTCGGACGAACATCCGCCGGCCCAATGGAAGTTTGGCGACCGCGTAAAGGTAAACAAGATTCTTGTAACAATAAAGCACCTGAAAACCCAGCAAATAGAAGAAGGAGAGTTCGACATAGAGTCACTGGAAAAAGAATTACAGGAGCGAAGTCATTACACATCAACAAACAGATGGGTCTCTGTCAACGACATCAAAAATGGCTATGTTGTAAATACAAAGCATTTTTCACTCATCTCTGATGCAACGGCGCTGGAATACATTACATTTTGACGGCAGAAGACAGGATGTCAGGAGCCGCGATACGGCGTAACTACGTGCAGCGAAACTGCGTGATCATCAAGCATCGCCCCGACTCCAACAGAGATGCTTTTTACCCTGATCCGAAGTTTCCCCAGATCGTCTTTATCCAGCCCGAACTTTGATGCGACAATCGATTTTACTTTCTGCTCGGTATCGGTGATTTCATTCAAGGTGGAAGGTACTGAGACATCGAGCAGTTTCCTGAATGACGATTTGGGTATCTTTCCCGTTCCGTCCTGGATTATGTAAAATGAGATCTTTTCGTGCGCCACTTCGCGCGGAAGCGTTTCCAGAGCATTTGCAGTATAAAATACCTGTACATCAAGTATGCTGATGTCATCTGAGTCCAGAACAATCTGCTCGTTGTCAAAACCACGCAGCGAAGAGGTTGGAATTCGTACCAGGACAAATCCTTCGACCATGCGGGTTGTGTCCATGCCAAGCAACGCCTTGATGTCATTGCAGTGGATTCCAAAGGCTTTCTCGGCCCCCAGCTTCCTAAAAACTGTGTTGGATGCGGCGTTGTCGTTGCTTACCGCGTTCCACGTCATTCCAATTTCATAGTTTTTCTTGTTAAGAATTCCTATCGAGGTGTCATAGTGGCCAGGCCTTAGTGGTCCCGTGTTATCTGAAATTGAACCGCAGACGAATTTTGCGGTGTAGACAATATCCGATGTTGTTGTCTCCTGCGCCGTTACCGGGTTCGGTATGTTGTACAAGAGTGCCAAGGCCAACAGGGTGCTTGAAATTTTGAAAGCCGGATTCAATGCAGTTTCATCTTCAAACTTTGATTATTCCTCGTCCAATCAAATATTGGATGCCCTGTACAAAGTCGCCGTCGCCAATGGTCCCGTCGGCCCACCATTTTGCATTGTTTTTAACCCATGACGGAATTGTTTGTGATGCGCCCTGGCTTTTTTGTGATGATGGGATTTTCATTATCCCTTGCTTTATGAGATATTGGATGCCCTGTACAAAGTCGCCGTCGCCAATGGTCCCGTCGGCCCACCATTTTGCATTGTTTTTCACCCATGATGGAATCCTGTACTGGGACTGCACGTCGGGTGCAGGTTTTTGGCCACCGGCCCCGACAGTAAACGAGTTACTTGCTATCCCCTGGTATGCAGTCAGCTCTTCCAGACCATGGCTAAGGACAAGAAGCTTTAGCCTGTAAGTTCCGGCAGAGGGGAATTTTATCTCCTGAACGTCGATTCCCTCGGTAGACAGTATGCCGGGTTTTTGTTTGTCGGTGCCAACATTTTCAGCCAGAACCTTGCCTGAGCTGTCCTCAATGCTAAATCCATACCTGACAAATTTTAAGAGCTTGCCGTCGGGTTCAAAAAACGATATTTCGAGTGGTATGGTGTCCCCTGCGCCAAGTTTCGAATCGTATGAGATTCTGGCTTTGATTTTGTCAAACTTGATATCGAATGTGTTTTGTGTGATGGATGAGGCCAGCGGCGTGACTGCGAAAGTCATTCTGTCTGTTTTTTGGGATGACTTTGCTGCAATGTTTAGGATGTCTTCTTTTGTAAGTAAAATGTGTACGATGGATGTATCCTCGATTGAATACGGATCCAGTATCAGCATTCTTCCACCGGCCGGAAAGCCATTTACACTTCCATCATATGTCATTGTCTCAGAGAATTCTTTGAATTCCTTTGGCACGCGGATCTCCTGGTGTACAAAAATAGTCTGAGATTCAAGTCTTTTTAGATCCCAGTCAAATGGCATTTCAAAGGAGATGGTTTTTTTCGTCTGATCGAATTTGAAGTTTCCAATTTGATCATAGTATGAGATTATTGATACAGGATACGATTTGCCGCCATGGGTTATCGTGTGGTTTGATATGTCGCCAACGCTTAGCCACGAGTTGAATGTCTTAATGTCGCCCTCTGCAAAGATGTTTCTGTCATAGTCGATTCCAAATATTTTGATCTCAAAGTGGTACAGTCCTGCATCAAGAAGGACCGGTGCTTTTACATCGACCCTGTCCCCGTATCCTGTCCATGCGGGCAGTTCTGGAAGCTCGTCTCCAAATACCTGTACCTCATTTGCAGTTATGTTGCTTGGGATTATCTTTATTGTCATTTCGCCAGAATGTGCGTGAAACAGGTTTCGTAATCGAAGTTCGTCGTCCTTCCAAACTGTCAGAAAGAACGATGTGTGCGGGACAGGTTTTTTGCTTACATCGTCAAACAGCCGGAGCTGCAAATATGTATCACTTACAGTGTCCTGAGTCAGAATTGGCGGATTTATCTTTACAAAAAGGGCCGCCTGTCTGTTTCCAAAGGTTGCGGGGGGCAGGTTTTCCATCGCAAGGCCATCACCAAAGGCAGGAGTTAGCGCACAGAACTGTGTCAAAAGCACACCTGCCAAAAGGAAAAAAAACAATTTGCGCCTCATCAAGTGA
Organism: archaeon; assembly: GCA_005240025.1. GTDB lineage: Archaea > Thermoproteota > Nitrososphaeria > Nitrososphaerales > Nitrosopumilaceae > Nitrosotenuis. Next base: position 665 of record SBBK01000169.1, on the reverse strand, counting down.
ATTTCAATCCTGACCATAGATAATCTTTTTTAAAATTATCGAGTTTGCCGCTACTGTTGGCAACACTGAATTTCCAGCAGCACGCCGTCTGGCAATAACTTTCGCCATCACCAAAAACTATAAGAAAGTGAGACAGTTTTGTGAGAAGAATTTACCTTGATAAACCGAATGGACTTCGTGACTATACAGTCCTACTTTAGGTTCCAAAAGTCGAGTCGGGGGCCTTAACAGGATATCTGATCTACTATGGTGTTAGTCCGGTCCCCTCTAGAATGAGAACACTTCATACCATACAGTTTTTGAACATTACGGGAGGAACCATGCCATGGTAAAAAGCAAGTTCACGCCACAGGAAAAGACCAGGATCATTTTAGAATCATTAAACACGAGCATCAGTGCTGCAGAGCTGTGCCGCAAGTACAATGTCAGTCCGCCGACATTTTACCAGTGGAGGGAACGATTCCTCGACGGCGGCAAGGCATCATTGGATGGCACCTTAAATGGTGATGCCTGCAAGTCAATGAAAAGAGAAATCGACAATCTCAAGCGAATCATTGGTGAGCTCACAATAGCCAATGACGCTTTTAAAAAAACGCTGGAAGGAGACAAAAGATGAAGGCAGTCCAGATGATGAGCCGGCACATCAGCATCAGAAGGTCGCTGTT
>SBBK01000197.1 GCA_005240025.1 archaeon | reverse complement strand
GACGCCAGCAACAACAGAAATCAGGAGGCCTTTTGGGATCATTGTTCGACTTTCTTTGTGCGCCAGTTTTTAGGATATGTGTTGGGGGCCATTATTATTCGCCTCGTTTGAAACGCATAGCCCTTTGTCGCCTCTTTGATTTCATATTCTGACAAAATCGATTCTGCCAGTGCGACGACTTCGCCTTTTTGTGTATATACCCCAACAGGGTCTCCCTTTGAGATGCCTGCAGATATTTGCAGGATGCCAGGTATGGCAAGCTGTGCTCCATGACACAATGCATCTACAGCAGAGTCGCGGATTACGACTGACTTGAGTTCGGTCAGCGCATATTCAATTGGAAGGATCATCTTGTAGAGTTTGGTGTCATCGTTTTTTTCCTGCCAGTCGGCATGGGCATCTGCAAGCTCGTGCAGTGTGACAAGGTTTTGGTTTTCATTGAACTGATGAACGCGGCTTCTGCGCAGCTCTATCATTGTTGCTCCAGGCCCAAGTATTTCCCCAATGTCATAGTAAAGTTTTCTGATATATGTTCCGGCTTCACATAATATCCGCAGCATCAAAAGACGTTCTTTTTGTTCAATTATCTCGAGCTCATAGATGTGCCTTGTCCTTGTCCGTCGCAGAACCGAGGAACGCTGCGGGGGTTTTTGGAATATTTCTCCCCTAAACAATTCCAGAACGTCTTGCAGTTTTTCTCTGCTTGGCAAAATATGCAGCCTTCCAAGGCCATAATACTCCTTTGGACCCATGAGTAAAACGCCCAGTGCCTTTGTCGCCTCGCCAAGCCCAAGTGGCAAGACGCCAGATACCTGTGGGTCCAGTGTCCCACTGTGGCCAATTTTTGGAATTTTTAAAATTCGCTTGGCCCAAGCTACTGTTTCGTGACTTGTCGGCCCGGGCGGCTTGTCCAAAAGGATTAGCCCGTAGTTTAGCAGATCCTGGATTGTCCTTTTGTCGTAATAGACGCCGTACTGGTCGTTTGTTATGTCTTGGTCAATTACCACCAGATTTTGCAGTTGTGGCAGGCTCAAATCAGTTCACTTACCTTTTGTATTGCCTCTTTGAGTACAGAGTGCGCATCCAAGCCATCCGTGTCTATAACAATGTTAAACACAGAGAGGTCATCTCCAAAATCAAACCCGTACAGTTTTTTGTACAGGGTTTTGTTTTCATCGTATCGTTTTTTTACTATTTGCAGCGCCTCTTGCAACGACATGTTGTCTCGTATTTGCATCCGTTTTGCGCTGTTTTGCTGCGATCCCCCAAGCCAGATTTTTATTCCACCCTCGACAAGCCATGGAAGAGTATAACTTGTAATGACGACGTCTCCCTTGAGAAATATTTCCTTTAGTTTTTTGTCTACCTTGTTGTCAAATTCATAGTTGGTTTTTCTCTGGTCTAGAAACTTCATTCCCTCTGGCGTGTCCCACCAATCATCTCTTTGAGTTTTGAATCCTTGTTCCTGGGCCAGTTCTTTTAGGACATCACCACCGCTCAGACTCTTCAGGCCGAATTCCTTTGCAAGCCCCCTTGCGACGGTTGTCTTGCCAATGGCCGGCTGACCAGAAACGATTATTGATTTTACCAAGCCTATGTTATATCCATCGATGTCTTGGTCAGCTTCATTATGATTCCGCTAAACGCAATCGATGCAAGAAAATACCAAGCCCAGAAATAAACTTCGTTGACACGGTGACAGATCTTGTCATCAATTTTTTCTGCGGTGCAGGTTAGCTGGAAATAATCAGCCGGGATTACGTTGAGGGGTATTGGCGATATCGCAACAGTGTATGAAAATAATGGCGGCAGCACGAAATAAAATATCAAGATGAGCGGGACAAATGTTATCATCATTGGCCTCATGTTCATCTGCATGAGTTCTTGATTGAGTTTGCTCATGTAGGCGGACTTTTTGTTCAGCTCTGCCTGTTTTTCCATGTCTTTTGCCCTAAAGGCTGCCATCCGCTCTTTTTGCCAGCCCCTTGTCTCCTTCATTATACGCTGGAGTTTTTCTTGGTCAACTAGTTTCTTTCTGACCAACGCATTAAACAGGTTAAGCAACAATGCAAACCCCAAAATTCCAAACATTGCAGGTATCATGCCCTTTACCATCGGGTCGGCACTCCCAAGCGGCCCTTGGGTTATCCCAAAAAAATCGCCTTGCAAAAATACCGATTGCAAAAAGTACAGGATTACCAATTCCATTTCAAAGACCTATTGCGTTTATTACCTCATCGGCTGCCTCTTCAACCTTTCCCTCAGAATTTTGGATGGATTTGATTGGAGAACCGGTGATTACTGCGCAGCTTGAGAGCATGGCATCCTGGATTGACAACTCCCTTTTGATGCCTTCGATAGATACGATGTCCCTGCTTCGCGTTTCGTCCTGCATTCTTCGATTATAGATCTCTTCTGGCCTTGCCGAGATTGAGATAAAGTTTGCAGGCCTGAGCTCCTCAAGGACGTGTGATGGCAAACCTGGATAGAATCCTTCTTTTGTAGCTATGAATGCGTGTGTATCAATTATGACGACATCATCGCCAATGCCTGCGATTTTTTTTGCGGCCGTCTTTTGGAGTTGCCTTTGCTTGTCAACTGATAGCTTGCGCAGCTTGTCGCGGTTTTCTATTCCGAGCTTTTTTGCCTCCTCAAACATCACGGTCCCAAAACTATGGACGCTTACGCTTTTTTTTCTGTGGTTTAGGATTTCAACTATTTTATTCACAACTGTGGTCTTGCCCACACCCGCAATGCCGACTATTACGACCTTTTTACTTTCTTCCAAGCAAAGCACCAAGACGTGGCATGACGACTTCGACTTGTTCTCTGATCAGCTGTTGATAATAGTTAATCAAGATATCCACCATCAGCAGTATGCCAATACCACTTCCAAACACTGCCAGAACGTCTGACACGCCTGCAAGTGCACCCAGAATCATGGAGCCAATTATGGTAACAGACGGTATGTATTTGGCGAGCAGTGCTTCGACTGGCTGGTTTGATTTTCTAAAGCCGGGGATTTGTACGTCGGCATCAAGTAGGTTTTTTGCCGCGCTTTTGGGAGAAAGACCTCCCAGCTCAACCCAGAGCCTTCCAAATACAACTACAATTCCAATCATGAAAAAGACGTAAAATACTGCCCTCAGAGGGTCCAAGGCAGCTATGTCAAGACCCCTTGGTGGTGTGATATAGTATATTATGCCGCCGACGGGTGTCGAGGGACTCGTGGGATCAAACTGACCTAAAATATTGAAAAGTGGGTTGTTGTTTCTGGGATTAAAGTTTGCCCACATCATCTGGCCGATGAAGATTGCGTTGGCAGTAAGTGCCGAGGCTAAAATGACTGGAATGTTTGACACATACATTAGCTTGATTGGATAGGTGGCAGAAAATCCCCTGTATTTTGTAGAGACTATTGGGATTTCGATTTTGATAGCCTGAGTATAAACAAGAATCAACAGTATGCCTGCCGTAATGAACAACCCAAATACGCTTGGAAGCTGGTTTGATCTGAAGAGTATTTGCGTGAGGTCGCCTTGCATAAACGACTGGGCGATGAATGGAAATATGCCTATTGTGCCCCCGTCTCCTGCAGGCAGTGGACTGAAAATACTCCACAGAATTTGTTGCGCAACACCTGCCATGATAAAGAGGCTGATTCCGCTTCCCAGTCCCCAGCCTTTCTGCACCAGTTCATCCAAAAACATGATAATTATGGATGCCGAGATAAGCTGGCCAATTATGACATACAGAACGGTTGGATTTGCAACCCCTGGACCATACACGGCTATAGCGTACACTACAGATTCTACAATAATGACGATGTAAGTTACAAGTTTTGTTGCAGTCTGGAAGACCCCTCGTTCTTCTGGCTTTGTAAAGTCAAACTTGAGGATCTCTGAACCCTTTAGCAACTGCATCAAAAGTCCTGCGGTAACTATCGGCCCTATTCCCAGCTCTACTAGCGTTCCCTGCTGTGATGCAAAGATTACCCTTGCAAACTGCAGAAAGTCAAACTGGGGCGTTGTTGCTCCAAAAAGCGGCGTTTGGCCCATCACCTGATAGATGAGCAATACCAGCCCACACCACATGAGCCTTGTTTGCAGTGAAAGTTTCTTTTTCGGTTTTGGTACCTGAACTAGATACGGTTCTGCCTTCTCCACTATTCTTTTAACAAACGAGGTTGCCGTCCCTTCAGTCAACAGCTAGCACCTCTCCCCCGGCCTTTTTGATCTTTTCTTCTGCGGATGCTGTGTAGCGTGGAATTTTGACAGAGTATACGCCTTTTAGCTGCCCTCCTCCGAGAAGTTTGTCGTATCCGAGTCCGGCCAAGTCGAGGACCTTTTTGCCCTCTTGCTCCTTGCCGTGTTTGGCGTAAATGTCGTCAAGATCTCTTACGCTGGCCCATTTTCTGGTTATGATTGGGTGAGGTGGATGAGTAGAATCATGGCCAAAGTGATCAGGATCGTCCTTGAGCAAAGTGCTAAAAAGGTGTTTGTGCATTCCTGACCTTCCGAGTCCTCCTTTGTGCCCACTTGAGCGGTGCTGTCCAATTTGCCCCCAGCCGTGAGTTCTGGAGCCACGGAACCTTCTCGTTTTTCGTAGTCTCGTTGCCATCTAGATCATACTCCTGACAAGTTCGATGAGTTCTTTATTTTGTCCAAGTATCCCTCCTTCGCCGTATGTTTTTCTTGTACTGCGTTTGAATCCTTTTTTTGGCGGGGATAATGCGAACCATGGTTTGATTGGACTTATTTTGTTAATAGAGAGTTTGCCTTCTGCAACAGACCCGGCAAGTTCGTCAAGCGTTTTGAATCCCAGTTTTGTGAGATCATCGGTTGTGATTTTTTTGTATCCTGTCTTTCTTCCTTTTTTATCAAGGAGCTCCTTTGTGATATCCAGGTTTGCTTCTTGCCATGAGATATAGTGTTTTACCCTGTTTAGCATACCAAGTGTGTTTTCCTTGTCAGGAATTATTGTTGCGCGGAATTTTTTTTCTAGTTTCAATAGTTTTAGTGTGGTGGTTGCCCAGTGTGGCACGTTGATCTGCCCTCTCATTCTTACAACAAGGTATGCCTTTGTCATTTTTCAATCAACCCTGGCTAAATGTCTGCCTTAGACATTCTAGGACTGCTTTTGAGGTGGAATTCATCGTCTCGGTTGCTCCTTTTGCGGTAGTCCACGCATCCTTGAGCCCAGCCAGTTTGAGCAGGTTTCTGATTTTTCCGCCTGCTACCAATCCAAGTCCCCTTGGGGCCGGAACTATTTCGACTACTACGCTGCCGCCCTTACCCCGGACCTTGAATGGTACAGAGTGAGCCTGATCGCATCTGCACTCCCAGCTTCCACAGCCTAGTTTGATTGGGCCGACATTGAGATAAGCATTAGTTGTTGCCTTTTCAATTGCAATTCTCATTTGTTTTGATTTTCCCTGGCCTATTCCAAGCCAGCCATTCTGATTTCCTGCTGCAACCATTGCCTTGAATTTTGTTTGCTGGCCGTTTGGTGTCATTTTTTGGACCATTCCGACATCAATTACTTCACTTTTAAGATCTGGCAAGAGTTTTTTGATTATGCCTGCCTCCTGAATGCGTAGGCCATTTGAATAAATTTCGTTCATCGAGGTGACGGCACCGGAAGCTACTTTTTTGCCAAGCTCGGTTCTTGGGATCCAGATCTCTTCTTCTTTTCTTGGCGGGCGCCTATCGGATCTTGATCTTGTGTGGCTCATCTCTATTTGACCTCTCCGTCTATGGTTGACTTTATCTTGGAAACGTCGTTTTTTACTTTGAGATGATCGCCGCTGATACGGTCTTGGCTTGGCAGGGTTTCGGTATCTGCCGGAACAGTTAGGCCCGCGTCAATTACTCCCTTAATTGCGGCCGCCATCCTTTGGGTGTAGCGCCTTGTTCCACTGTATAAGACTGCGTCCTTGATTCCATTGGAGATGGCTTTCTTGCCTGCAAAATAACCGGTCAGATACGCAGCTGGGATATTTTTTCTTGAGCCCTTCCAGCCTTTTTGTAAGAGAAATCTGGAGTGGGCAGAGGCTAACACCTTGTCGCCTGTTAGCTGGGGTTTGTGGATTTGAACGAGTGTGTTTTCATTTGAGATTTGAACGGTAACAAAGTCTCGTCTACCCATCAACAAGAGCTTACGCTTTCTGTAGTTGGTTTTTTCTTCACGTAAACGTCGAAGTATTATCAAATATGCCATCGTGATATTGCTGAACTTTTTCCCATGCTCTTATAAACGTTCGATAGGAAGTGACAATAAAAGTGCCTTTTGTGAGTGCAGGCGATTTTCTGCCTCATCCCAAACTACGGATTGTGATCCGTCGATCACAGAATCTGTTACT
>SBBK01000235.1 GCA_005240025.1 archaeon | reverse complement strand
TGTGTGGACATATTTTAGGCCGCAATCAATAGCTGCGTCGATGTCTTTTTTGCTCGTTCTTGCAAGGCCGCAGATTTCAGCCCGGAGATCTGCCTTCGCTATGAGTTTGATTGCCTGTTGTTCTCCTTCCGAGATTATTGGGAATCCTGCCTCAATTGCGTCCACACCGAGGTCGTCAAGTTTTTTTGCAATCATTAGTTTCTTATCTGGTGATAGTGCAACGCCTGGCGTCTGCTCCCCATCACGTAACGTAGTATCAAAGATTCGTACTTTCAATCCCCAGCCCTCTGCAATGCAGCAACACCAGTTCTTGCAATGTCCAGAATATCATACGGCCTAAGTAGTTCCTCCAAATTAGTTATCTGGTCAGGGCTGGCAGACAACTCCAGCATTATGGAATCTTTTCTTGCATCGTGAATTTTTGCGCCAAATGCATTTGCGATATTGCTTATCTCCATGCTATCTGAGGCCTTTGAGATTTTGACCCTAAATAAGACCAACTCGCGGTACACGGCTTTTTTGTCATCCAGTCGTTTTACCTCTATCGTGTCGATCATTTTGTCTAGTTGCTTTACAATTTGTTCAATTTGTCGTTCGTCGCCAATCGTAGTTATTGTCATTTTGGAGAACTCGGGGTTTTGTGTAACACCTACGGAGATGCTGTCAATATTGAAATTTTTGGATCTGAAGAGGTGGGTTACCTTGAAGAGTATTCCCGGCTTGTTTTCTACCAATAACGAGAGAATTGCCCAGACCAATCTGCATCACGATGGCAATATCATGTCCTTAAGCGAGGTGCCTGGCGCCACAAATGGCAATACGTCCTCTTCTGGGTCTATCGGGATATCGATTACTGTTGCAACGTCACTTTTTAGTCCTGCCTTTATTGCGTGACCAAGTTCCTCAAGGTTTCCCACGCGAATGCCCTGCGCTCCGTACGATTCAGCTAACCTAACATAGTCGGGGCAGTGTTTTTGATCTACTCCGATCATCCTTCTGTCGTAGAACGTCCGCTGCCATTGTGCTACCATTCCGAGCATGTAGTTGTTTACCAAAAATACTATTACCGGCAGGTTTTCTAAAACCGAGGTGGCCAGTGAGTTTTCTGTCATGTTAAAGCTTCCATCCCCTGCAATATCCACTACCGGTAGATCAGGTCTTGCGGCTTTTGCGCCAATTGCTGCTGGAAATCCCCACCCCATAGTACCAAGCCCGGTGGAGCTGAAAAAGGTCCCCGGATGAATGACATCATAGAATAATGATGCCCACATCTGATGTTGGCCAACCTCTGTTGTGACGATTGATTCTGCAGGCATTACCTCACGCAACTTTCTTAGTATTCTTGCAGCGGTAAGCTCGCCTGGGCGTAGTTTAAGGTTTTGACGCCAGTATTCTTTTACTTCGTGTACATGCTTTAGCCAGACATTGTGATCTGATTTTTGTGGTGCCTTTTGTACCAGCATCCTTAGAAATATTCTAAGAGACGCCTTTACGTCCCCAACTACGGCTACGCTGGTGGTTTGGTTTTTGCCAATTTCAGCAGGATCCACATCGAGGTGAATTATCTTTAGATTTTTTTCAAACTCGTCAAATCTGCCAACAGAGCGGTCTGAGAATCTGGTTCCAATTGCCAAGACACAGTCGCATTCGGACATTACTTTATTTGCCTCGGCGTGCCCGTGCATTCCTATTGGTCCCAGAGACAACGGATGGTTTTCTGCAAATGCACCTTTGCCTTTGAAGGTAGTAACCACCGGGATCATTAACAATTCTGCAAGTGATTGTAATTCTGCAAAGGCCGATGAAATTATTACACCGCCGCCTGCAAGGATCACCGGTTTTGTGGAGGATAACAAGAGCTTGATTGCCTTTTCTATTGCTGTAACATCGGGATCAGTCCATGGGCGATATCCTCTTATCTTTACCTCCTCTGGAAACTCGACAGAGGCCTCGTTTTGTTGGACATCTTTTGGGATGTCAAGCAAAACTGCGCCTGGCCTTCCTGTCTCTGCAATGTAGAATCCTTTTTTTACAACTTCGGGAATTTCAGATGCCTTTGTTGGCTGAAACGAGTATTTTACGATCGGGTTTGCAATTCCGATTATATCGCTTTCCTGAAACGCATCTCTACCAATCATTGCAAGCGGCACCTGTCCTGTGATTGCCACCATTGGAGCAGAATCTGCCTGTGCAGTGGCAAGGCCCGTTACAATGTTCGTTGCTCCCGGTCCTGACGTTGCAAAACATACGCCAGCCCTCCGGCTAACTCTACCAAACCCATCTGCCATGTGGGCTGCAGATTGTTCGTGCCTTACCAAAATATGTCTGATGTCACTCTTGAAGAGTTCATCATACATTGGGAGATTTGCACCACCTGGTAGGCCGAAGATCTCCTTGACTCCTTGTTTTTCCAGTGCCTTGATTAGTGCTTTGGCGCCTGACATTGTTTGCATAAATAATTCACCACAAAAACGCGCTGTATGAATTTACAGCACCAGCTCGACCAGCAGTAGTTCCAGAAGTGTAGTCGAACCGTTTATCATAATATTCACTATCTGGGAGTGAAGTTAGCGATATAAAGATTACTTGATGGACTGCACAAGGCTTAAAGTTACAGTATCCAAAGCAGAGCACAATGTCCGAAAGTGAGGAGATAATCAGAGCAGTTGAAGCATTTTTTGAGTGCGGGGTGACAAAAGACTTTGCGCCACTCAGAGAGGTACAGCTTGATGAACCTAGATTTTCTAGCTTTTTGGATATGCCGCCATATGACCTCAAAGACTTCAAGACAGCCGTAACATTTGAAGAATTGAAATTTGTCAGTATCTCGGATTATGAATATCGTATTAGTAAGCCGAAAATCAGTATTTTTGAAAATGCCGCAATAGTTGCGTTTGAGTTAACACAGAAAGGAATGCTCGTGGACAACAAGGCATTTACTGGAGAACACATCACTATCGAGGGTCGTGCAACATTTGTGCTTATCAAAAAACTCACGTGGAAGATTGTACACATTCATTTGTCAAAAATTTCCTGAGTTTTTGTGAATTATTGTGTTGCTTGCGCAGCTGGCGGTGCAGGCGGCGTTTGTTTTTTCATTTGTGTTTTTGGTTGTTGGGGCCTCGGTTGTTGCGGTTTAGATTGCTGAGGACGTGGTTGCTGTTGGGGCCTCGGTTGTTGCGGTTTAGATTGTGACGGCTGTTGTGGTTGTTGTTGCTGCGTTTTCTGTGATTGTTGTGGGGCCTTTGATTGGTCTGGCCTGTTTTTGTTTTGCGTGTTGTTTCCCAGATGCGGTTTTTGGTTGTTTTTCAAGGGATACTCTTTGCACAGTGTTTTAAACAAATTATAGGCTTGGTCGAGATTATAATTAGAGTGCACGATTGCCCTGACGGCGCGAATCATGGGGATTGGGTATTGCGACTGCCAGATGTTTCTTCCCATATCCACCCCCGCAGCTCCTGCCTTGATCGCGTTGTATGTCAGCGCAAGGGCATCACGTTCTGGTAGTTTTGGACCGCCTGCAATTATTACAGGGACAGGACAGCTGTTTACAACTTTTTCAAAATTATCACAAAAGTATGTCTTTACCATATGTGCCCCGAATTCTGCTGCAATTCTACAGGATAGCGAGAGATACCTCGCATCACGTTTTTCAAGTTCTTTTCCAACCGCAGTTACTGCCAAAACCGGAATTCCATATTCCTCTGCATCATTTACCAGATTCCCAAGATTAACAAGTGAGTTATGTTCATATTTTGCACCCACAAAGATAGACATCGCAAGGGCGGTTGCGTTAATCCTGATTGCATCCTTGACACTGGTGGTTATCTTTTCATTGGATAAATCCTCGCCAATTATGCTGGTCCCGCCAGAAACGCGCAGGACTATTGGAACCGGATGGTTTGGATCAACGGATGTTCTGACAACCCCTCGCGTGACCATCAGCGAGTCACAATATTTGACGAGTGGGGCCACTGTCCTTCTTGGTACCTCCAGGCTTTCAGTCGGTCCTAAAAAGTAACCATGATCCACTGCAAGCATGACTCCACGGCCGTTGTTTGGCTTGAGTATGTTCGCGATTCTGTTTTTTAAACCCCAATCCATGTCTTTTACGAATTTTGGAAAATTCAGACCATTCTTAATCTTTTCCTCGGTGGATGATTATCTTCATGGCATTTTGGCCTGTGTGAGCGTGCTCAAACGCCCTTTGTGACTCATCCAGTGAGTATCTGTGCGTGATGAGGGCCCCTGCATTGATTTTGTTAGACGAAATAAGATCCAGCGATTTTTTTGTGTCCAAATCTGATGCCGCATAGCTTGGGGATATTGTGAGTTCTTTTGAATATACAATACTCATGTCGATTTCCATTGTCGCGCCCTTGGAGGGCACCCCAAAAAGTACGATAGTCCCGCCCTTTCTTGTTATAGAGATGGCATCAGAAATTGCCTTCAAATTACTTGTTGCCACAATCGATACGTCAACGCCGCGGTTTTGAGTCTCAGAGTAAACTTGATGCGTTGATTGTGTTGCAGGAACGGCAATGGCGCCAAGCTTTTTGGCAAAATCAAGCCTAAACTCATTTACATCAAAACAAAATATTTTTGAAAATTCATTTGCCTGTGCTATCATTAGATGCAAAAGACCGGTTGGTCCTGCACCAAATATTGCCGCGGTATCGCCTTTTGTGTAGCGGAATTTGCTCCAGGAACGAATACAGCATGCAAGAGGCTCGATCATGGCAGCATCGTCAAACGACATCGAGTCCGGTATCTTGAGAACGCCTCCGTGTTTTACATTCCACTCCGGGACGACATATTCCTCAGCAAGGCCGCATGGAGTGAGGTTTGTTTCGTAGTATTTCGGACACATTGTCTCGTTTCCATGTTTACAATAATGACACAAATAGCATGGGACGTGGTGGTGTGTGAAAACCCTGTCGCCTTCTTTGAACCCCACAACGCCGGGACCAACTTCAAGTATTATTCCTGCAGGCTCATGCCCAAGGCGCATAGATGGCTGCCCGTATTTGCCAAATACCTTTTCTATGTCAGAACCACATATGCCACAGGACTGCATTTTGATCAGCAGTTCGCCCTCCCCAGGCCTAGGTTTTTGGGTATCTGAGATCATCACAGTCGATCGGGCGCTTACAAATGCCGCTTTCATTTACAATGTGTACAAAATTCAGCATATAAGTACATTCATGAAATTTGGAAATTTGTCGAAATTTTTCAAACATTCCGTTCGAATCGAACACAACACCAATTATTACAAAATCTGATTTTATGGATGTGATGTCTCGCTGGGATAGTCCCGATATCTTTGATAGCGACGAGGAGTCACGTTTAATGAAAAAATTCTACGATTACACCGAACTTGAAAAAAAAGAATCGGAGAGACGAAAATTTCTTGAAACATCGGATAAAAAGGCGTCAAGCATCTGGGGGCACAAATTCGTACTTGCGGCCATGATTCAGGGCGCAGCAGTTACCGGCATGACTGTCTCATTGATCTTACTAAAGAC
>SBBK01000002.1 GCA_005240025.1 archaeon | reverse complement strand
TCAAATATATGAACAGTTGTCTTGGGAGACAAAAAAACTCCTCCCAAGACTGGTCGGCACACGACCTTGCGGTCGGTATTTGGGATTCCTGCATTGTTTATGTGAGAAAATATTAAAACACTTGCGTAGGATTTGTTCAGGTTTTTCGTTCAGCATTTCTAAAAAATTGATAAATTAGCATAATGTACACAAAACATGGATGTTTCAGACGATGAGATTTTGAATCTTCGCCAATTTATTGATGAACTCAATTCTACAAAGAGCCTAATTGTTGTGGAAGGAAAACGTGATTCTGAAGCATTAAAAAGACTTGGATTCGTGCGGGAGGTCTTGGAATTTCATAGTTTTGGCGGTATTGCAAAATTTGCCGATTCGATGTCCAACCATAAAAACTTGATAGTGCTTTTTGATTCTGACAAAAAAGGCAGATACCTGACAAGAAGAATAATCGAACAATTGCAGCACAGAATGAAAATCGATCTAACCCACAAGAAAAAATTGATGCAGATAACATGCGGCAAGATCAGGACAATCGAAGAATTGAGCAGATACGAACCGCATCTTGAACAGGGGTTCATATAAAAAAAGTGATTGGAGCTTTACTTGCTTCCAATTATAAAGATGACACTTGCCGTTGCGCTCACATCCTGCTCAGATGAAAACACCGGTGTCGATGCGGCAGATTCCATCGTGTCAAATGATTTGTAGTATGGCATAGGTGGCGGGTAGCCAAATTCCGATAGGCTGACGTGTTTTACTCCTATTATTTGATAGCCCAGCGGTGCCAGTGCCTTTTCTGCCTTGGATTTTGCGTTTTGGATTGCATCTGCAAGAAGATCATCGCTCACCATGGTCTGTTTTTGCGGAGAAAGGGCAAACTGGACCATATCCACCCTGTTTGCTCCAGCATTGACGGCGCCATCAATTATTGAGGATGCCAGTGAGAGATTCTTTGTTTCCACGCGGATGATGTTGGATACGCTGTATCCTACTAGCTTTTGCCTGTATATGCCGGTCTCCTTTTCCTGGAATGATTCATAGACAGGAAAGACGGTCAGGTGTGAGGTACTTATCTCATTGTCCGCTATCCCGGTTGTTCTGATTGCGTCAACTACTGCCGTCATCAGGTTCGAGTTGGAATCTAGTGCTTCCTTTGCGGTTTTTTCCTGTGTCTCAACGCCAAACTGCACAATTAGCAGGTCTGGGTCAATCGAGGCAGTCGCAGTCCCAGTCACGGAAAGTGTTTTTTCTCGTGACGGAAATGGTGTCGGTTCTGTCTGAGCTTGAACATCAACCCCCGATGGAATGGTGCCAAGTACAAACACAACCGATAGAACAAGTCCCATTGCAGTTGCAATTGATATTGTTTTGTTCATGCTTGGTTATGGATAGAAGTGCCTATAACTTTTGATTAAAGTATGATTGAACCGTAAATATTATTAAAGCGCAGCATAACGGGCACACTTTGTGATCGGTAATGAAGACCCGGAGGCAGGCTCTGTATATCGCAGAACTTTAAAAATTGCAACAGAGTACATGGTATCATGACTCTGACGGACAGGGAAAAAGCACTGGTTGCAATATCAAACGCAGTCTCAGTCTATTCAGTTTACACAAAAAACCCAGACATGATGCCAAAAAACATGACTTTGATTGATTTTGTCCTAAAATCCACACCACCGGAACTAAAAAAAGAGGTAACGATCGAGATAATCGACGAAGTCTTTGATTTTGTCTCACAAACCCGGCACCAACTTTCATAAAGCCTAGTTACTGACAAAAATCAAAAGATGACTGCAATTGCCACCCTTGGTTCGCACTGCGCCCTCCAGGTTCTAAAGGGGGCCAAAGATGAAGGGCTCAAAACCATCCTTGTCTGTGAGAAAAACCGCGAAAAACTGTACCGCAGATTCAGTTTCATCGACACCATGATTCTGGTTGACTCGTTTTTGGAGATTCTCGATCCCAAATGTACAAGAATTTTGGAAAAAAACAACGCAGTCCTGATCCCGCACGGCACCCTGATTGCACAAATGAACACAAAACAGATCGAGTCAATCACGACTCCAGTATTTGGCAACAAATGGATTCTAAAGTGGGAGTCCGATAGGCACCTAAAAGAAAAACTCATGCACAGAGCAGGGCTTGATGTTCCAGAGTCGCTCAGGACTCCAGACGAGATAAAAAAACTCACAATTGCAAAAAGACATGGTGCTGCAGGTGGCAAAGGCTATTTTTTAACCACATCAAAAAACGACTATATCAAAAAACGCAACCACCTAATTAGAGCAGGTCTGATCAAAGGAGACAGAGACCTCTACCTGCAGGAATATGTCATGGGGGTCTTGGCATATCTGCAATATTTTTATTCTCCCCTGAATGAGACGCTGGAATTTTTCGGTGCCGACAAGAGACATGAATCCGACATTGAGGGCCTGGCAAGAATTCCGGCACAACAACAATTCCCAGACTACATATCCTCTTTTAATGTCATAGGCAACAGCCCCATGGTACTCCGGGAGTCTTTGCTTTCCGAGGTGTATGATATGGGCGAGCGTTTTGTCGAGGCCTCAAAAAAACTCGTCAAGCCGGGAATGAATGGCCCATTCTGTATAGAAGGCACATATGATCAAAACGGCAAGTTCTGGGCATTCGAGTTTTCTGCTCGAATAGTAGCAGGAACAAACATCTACATGGACGGCTCGCCGTATTCTACGCTTCTCTATGACGTTCCAATGAGTATGGGAAGGAGAATGGCGTGCGAAGTAAAACTGGCCATCAAACAAAAAAAACTGGATAAAATCACTACTTGAAAACGGGTCTTGACCTAGACAGGATTACGATCATTGTTGATACGGTTGCCATTGCGGCCATGGCCCCAAGCGGGAACTCGGGCACCACGTTTGTTCCAACGAGTTCTATTTCCTGGGTGCCTGCAGATACTGGAAATTCAAGGATCGTGCCTGCATCGGAAGTCGTCACTGTGTAATCGGTCTCAAGGCCGTCAACTAGCACAACAAACTCCGAGTCTTGCGCACCAAGCAACTCGTTGGGAAATGAAATGGTAAACACCGAGTCATTTACCGAATCGGTTGCGACTAGAAACGAGTTTGCTTCTTGGTCTATTCCAAAGGCAAGGATTTCGCCATTCAAATCGTATGAAATATCAAATTTGTTGCCCTCAAACTCGAACGTGCGTGTTTTCTGGTCTGCAAACGATGCTGGGAGGGCAGAGCAAGCAACAATCATTGCGATGATAATTAGGTAATTCACGTATTTTTTTGTTAAGCTTTGTAAATAAAGGTTATCAAGCACGTATCAACAAGAACCTCCCTAATTTTGATAGCGATTCGTTAATTATCAATAC
>SBBK01000064.1 GCA_005240025.1 archaeon | reverse complement strand
CTCCTTTATCATCAGTCTTGGCGCAATGTTGAGGCTTTGCATTTCCTGCAAGAGCAGTTTAAATGCATAAGCCACAGAAACCGAGGAAACCTTTGCCTTGTCACCGCAGACCCGGCACACATACCTGCGTTGTTTTACGTCATGATATGCAACAAGACCACACCTTTCACACACGTAGATTTCAGACTTGTCAGATTCATCCAAGAGCCTATCTTTGAGTATCATCGATGCACCATATGCTATCAGGCAGTCTCGTTCCATTTCACCAAACCTCAGTCCGCCGCCCCTTGCTCTCCCCTCTGTTGGTTGTTTTGTCAGCATCTGGACCTGACCTCTTGCCCTTGCGTGAATCTTGTCGGCCACCATATGGTGGAGTTTTTGGTAATACACGACACCCACAAAGACATCTACTGGGAACGGCTTGCCGGTCCTTCCGTCATAGAATGTTTCTTTTCCAGAATATCTAAATCCGCTGTGCTCAAGGGCTGTCTTGATTTCATCCATTTTTTCGCCAACAAATGCCGAGCCGTCAAACTTGCTTCCCCTAACTGCGGCTGCCTTACCAGAAATTGATTCCATGAACATCCCCACGGTCATACGTGATGGGAATGCGTGTGGATTTATCAAAATGTCCGGAATAACCCCTTCTGCAGTATACGGCAGATCCTCAAATCTTGCCAGAATTCCAACTACGCCTTTTTGTCCATGTCTTGATGCAAACTTGTCTCCTATTTCCGGAATTCTCATGTCCCGGACTCGAATCTTGTACATTTTGCCACCCTCGCTTGATTGTGTCATGACTACGGTGTCAACAACACCAGTCTCGGACGGCCTGACACCTATTGAGGTGTCTCGTCGGTATGGGCCCTTTGATTCAAACTCGCGATATTCTTCCATGAACCTTGGAGGACTGGTTTTGCCTATCAGAATGTCCCCGCCTGTCACAACAGATTCTGTCGCAATTACACCGTCTTCTTCCAAGAGTCGGTATGCTTTTTCTCCTTTGTATCCGCGGATGTTTTCCTCGGCGTTTGGAGTCTCGAAATTGTCACGCATTCCGCCAGGATATTGCTTTGCCTCTGCCTCATAAATTCGATAAAAGAAGGTTCTGCCAAGACCCCTGTCCACTGCCGCCTTGCTTATTACTATTGCATCCTCAATGTTGTAGCCATCAAATGGCAATACGGCCACCACGCAGTTTTGCCCGGCAGGCCTGTCCTCAAGTCCAAGCAGATTCAATGCCTTTGTTGTTACAATTGGAGTTTGTGGGTACCACATGAAATGCTGTCGAACATAAGTGCTAGTATTCATCATCGGGGTTGAAAATCCGAGGCTTTGTTTTGCCATTGCAGACTCGTATGTGTTTCTTGGAGACTGGTTGTGTTCAGGATATGGAATTATTGATGCGCCTGCACCCAGAATGGCAGACGGAAATATCTCGAGATGGGTGTACTTTCGTGTGTCCTTGTCATCAATTGTGATGTAGCAGTTTTCCTCCTCGTTTGCATCAACCAGTTCGATTATGCCCATTCGGAGTAGGTCGTTCCACGACATTAGCTTCCTTGAGATCTTTTCTATCAGGTCTGGTGTTAAAAGGGGTTTTCCGTCCTTTATGATAACTACCGGACGCAAAACACGGCCTGCGTTGCAGTTTACATAGAGACGTTTTGTCGCGCCTTCCACACCTGGTGTGTAGAACGATATTGCAACGTGCGGATGAATCTTTGAGCCTCTTCTCAATTCGCGCAGCGATTCGACCAGCTTATCACCGTCTTTGTAATAACCAACCAGTCGTCCATCAACAAAGACGCGTGTGCCATCCCGTTTGAGATCCTCCTTTGCATCGGTAAAGTGAACCGTCCCAAGGTCATACATCTTTTCTACAATCTCTTCGGGAGACACGTTTACCGATATTACTGCAGAAAGTGCCAAGTTCTTGACCAGGCCACAGTTGGAGCCCTCTGGTGTTTCGCTTGGACAGATCCTTCCAAAGTGAGTAGGATGGAGGTCTCTTGCCTCAAAGTTTGGCTGTGTTCTTGAGAGCGGAGACTGGATTCTTCGCAGATGGCTAATTGTCGAAAGATAGTTTGTTCTGTCTAAAAGTTGCGTTACTCCGACTCTACCCCTTCCCCAGTTTCCTGTGGCGATTGCATTGTTTAGTTTGTCTGAGACAATTCCCGGTCGTATTGCAGCGGCCACTGCGTTGATTCCACGTTTTTGTCCCGAGCGCTCGAGCTGGTATTTCATGTCTCGCACCAAGTTTCTAAACGCAGTTCTAAACAGGTCTGCTAGCATCTGGCCTGCAAACTTGATTACCTTGTTGCCATAATGATCCTTGTCGTCTGGCGAAATCCAGCCAAGCTTTAGCTCGATTAGTTTACACGCGGCCTCGCCAAGAAATTGGGCTTTTTCACGCCTGTTTTCCTGGTGTTTGCCAAGGTGTGGCAAGAGCCCCCAATCCAAAAGAGTTTCAGCCCTTTTGATTTGGAATTCTTCTAGCATTCCAGGTGCGATTCTTTTGCTAATGTAGATAATTGCATCCTTTGTTGTCTGTACCTCGCCTGCTTTTTCAAATGACGCTTCCAGTTCGTTTTGGATTGCCTCCACAAGTGACACTGCAGCTGCTATTTCCCTGTCAGCTTCAAGACCCAGTGCCCGCATCAGTGTCACCACCGGGATATCTACAGGAGAACCAGGAATTCGCGCGACAATCAGCCCATCATTTTTCATTACGAGTTCTAGCTTTGCGCGATATCCAACGATTGACGAATAAACTTTTGCCTTGAAGACATCATTGCCGCCAATTTTTTCTTTATCCACAATTATTTTGTTGTATGAAAGATCTTCCAGTCCCACAATTACCCGCTCTGAACCATTGATTATGAAATATCCTCCCGGGTCGTTTGGGTCTTCGCCATGCTCAATTAGTTTCTGCGTAGAAAAGTTGTGCAGAATGCATGCATCGGATCTCACCATCACAGGAATGTCTCCAATGTGTACAAATCTTGATTCCAGAATCCTTCCGTCTTCTACTACACTTGCTTCCATCATGATTGGTGCCGAATATGAAACGTTTCGCAGGCGTGCCTCCGCAGGAGTTATGTGCGTGATGGAACCGTCCAGCTCCATCATTCTTGGCTGTTGTAATTTCACTTTGCCAAGCTGAATTTTGTATGGGTATTCGGCATTTTCAATTTCAATTTGCGCCACTTCGTCTATAATACTCTGTAGCCCCCGTTCAAGAAATTCGTCAAAAGAGTTGAGGTGTTGTCTTGCAATTCCTTCTCTTTTTAGAAGATCTTGAATTATTGGCCAGCGCTTGTTTGATGAATCTGTCATTTAGATTTCCACCACATATCTATAATAGATTCCTT
>SBBK01000027.1 GCA_005240025.1 archaeon | reverse complement strand
CACTTACAGGAATTATCTTTATTGTAGAAATTGCCGAGATCCCAACCGTTATGCAAAACTGCTCGATGTCGTGGGCATTTTTTGCATTCAAGAATATAATCCACTGGTGCTCAAGAACCGACATGTAAAATCCTGCCACTTGGGAAATGCCGAATTTTTTTTGGTTTGCCTTCATTTTGCCCTCGATTGCCAAAAAGATCCTCTTGCTGTTCTTGTTGTTGAGTGGGCAGGATTCCGGACTGTGGCTTGCAAATACTCCAAAAAGCATGTTTTTTTATCAAATTGTTATTCTAAAAACCTTTAGCAAGAGGTATTTTGGCTCAGCTTCATTGTATGTCCAACGTCGTTTTTTACTGCGTTTTCCAATATTTTTCTGAGCAAATCAAGCCGCCTTTGTGAGCATGCGAGTGAGCAGCAAGAATCTTGGCTTTGCCCAGACTTTTTGCCGCACATTATGCATTTTGCCAAATCGCGTCATTTGATGAGTCATGAACTGGATTTATCTAAAACTGGGGTAAATTTTTTTCACCAGTTGCTGTACTGGCAGGCAAAATGATCAAAAGTCTCAGGTACACGCCCCACGCCAGTTTAAAAACGGTTTTGCCAGTTCCGCAGGCTTATGCATTCCAGATATCAGGTCTTTGCTATCGCTTTTTTCTTTGGCCCGGCTTGTTTTGTCCCGGGGTTCTGTTTAGAGCGAATCTTTTCCTAAAGTTGCTCTTGTTTCTGAGAATAGCAATTGTCCCAATTCGCTTTCGGCCCTCGACCTTTGGGGTCTGGCCCTTTACCTTTCCTGCTTTTGTAATCGATCCGTGAGTTGCCATGGATGGACTTGCAGTATGGGCTTAATGTATTTTACCAATATCTGGCCTTGATAGTATCGATAACCTTTTCGTGTTCTTTGCCTTTTCTTCTTGCAAATTTTTCCATTGCAGACAGCGGCACCCCGCCCAGGGATCGTGCAAGGGCGTTGAAGAACTTTCTCTGAACAGGAGTCTGGCTTGAGCCTGTCTTTGTCATGAATTTTTTGATTCCGTACTTGAAGGTGTGCTGCCAGGTCTTGTACATTACACCAAGCTGGGCAGGATTCATCTCATTTCCGATGTTAAAGAATTCAGACTTTTCAAGGAGCCCAATTGGGACAAATGTGAGTGGGGTAGTAGTAAACATTGCGTTTGGTTGTTCTTGCTCCAGCTCGCTTATCAGCTGGATTGTCTCCCACGAGTCCTCAGGGGTCTCATCGTTGTCCAGTCCCATTATCAGAGTAAATGCCGGAACCCAGTAATTCTCGTTTAATGTCTTTACGCTCTCCTTTACGACCCAGTGCCACTCCTCCGGCATAAATGGTGCCAGCTTCCTGTCTGCGTACTTGCCAATCAATCTACGGCTCCCAGTCTCAAATCCGCACTGTATTCCTATCAGGTTTGACGGGCCCGATCTTATAATTCTGGAAATGTTTGGAATCAGTTTTTCGTCTGCAATTGCACCTGCAAGTGTGCCGTGTGTCGGGTTGGTATGTGCAATTCCCGTAGACATTATTGCCGTAAACAATTCTTCAAGTGCCTCGCGGTTTGGTTCCATCTGCTTGCTTGTCCGCGGATCCATTCCGTAAACAAAAATGTCGTCGCTGTGAACCCAAGCGCTTGTGAGACCACCTTTTTTGAGATTTACCTCGATTTCCCGCTTTACCTTTTCTGGAGGATAGTATCTGAGAGATCGTAGTGTAACATCGCAAAACTTGCATCCTCGTCCACATCCTCGCATCACCTCGATCATTCCGTGTATTGACGGCTCGACAATTTCAGGTATTTCGTCGATTTCTGGTCTGTCCCAGAAATTCACAAACCTTCCGTGGATTGTTCGTCCGTTTCGCTGGAATTCCTTTATGTCAACTTTAAAGTCGCTTCTTTTTCTAAACGGATTCATATTTTCAAAGTCGCCGTTAATCAGATAATTGAAAAACCGTCCAGCATGTCCGTCTATCTCAGGTGCAATCCCCCCCAGCTCGCCTTCCAGTATTGCATACAGACCAAACTCCTCTATCTTTTCTGGGTCATAGTTGTACTGCCAGGTGCCCGATGCCCCGGAGATTACCTTGGCATTGCTTCCGTTCTTCTTTTTGGCTTCCATTATTTTTTTGTGTAGAAAAGCATTATAGTACTCGTCGTAGGAGATCTGTTTTCTGCCGTAGGTAAATGTCATTGTCACCGGTCCCATCCCGAGTGGGTCCATCTCGTATGTTCCCACCACCTGGGTCTCAGGGCCTATGAACTTGCCCACATGATCTGGATGTGCGACAACTATGTCTTCTCTCGCAAATCCGTCGCGCAAGAGTCCCGCTTCAACCTTTCTTAGGCCATACGGGGCATAGTTTGCCATCCCGTTTGTGTGTGAGACCGGGTTACAGATAAAATCAAAGAGAACCTTGGGGGTGACCTGGTTTTTTAGAATCTTGTACCAAAAACTGTTTGTGTCCCTGTTTGGGTCAAGTGCCGGTGCGCATCCAAAAAATGTAGCCAGCGATATGCCGCGATAGTTGGACATGAGGGTTCGATCTGCCGTAAGCACTATTTTTGGGTGTGCCATTGTTCTATGACGCGTTTCTTTATTGTTTATATTAAAACTTTAGGGGCCTGACTAGCTTTGGAGTGGAGGTTTTTGTGATTAATCAATAATTTTCCAAAATTCCCGATTTACTTCGGTGTGTGTGTCCAAATTCTCTTGAGTGGCTCAAAAACTCGCCATCAAAGATGGTTCCGTCACGGCATACAAGGGCATCATCCATGCAGCAGCTTCCACAGATTCCAATACCGCACTTCATCATTCTCTCAAGGCTTGCCTGCACAAAGATCTTTTTTGTATTTGCCAGCTTGACTACCTTGTACATCATTATTTCCGGCCCGCATGTGTAAATCGCGTCAAATTTTTGACCATCTACTAGTTTTTCAAGTACGTCTGTGACGAAGCCTTTCTGCCCATATGAGCCGTCCTCGGTTGTGATTATTACTGTGTGCTTGTTTTTTGCCAGAATTCTATTTGCCAAACCCTCAAAGAACACTTCGTCTTTTGTTGTAGAGCCCATGAGCATTGTTACATCATTGTTTTTCGCAAACTTGGCAAGCCGCATCAGTGGTACCAACCCAGTTCCTCCCCCCACAAGCAAAATTCTACCATTTCTGATATCAAACGAGTTTCCATATGGACCCCGCACGCCAATTTGCTGGCCCGGCCTCAGATCATACATTGCAGTAGACGATACGCCGCGCTTCCTCACGGTAAATGCAGCCTTGCCCCTTTCTTCGGTTATCATCACACTCATCGGAAGCTCGTTTATGCCTGGAACCCAGACCATGGCAAACTGCCCCGGTAAAACCTCGGAGAATAATTCATCAGAAAAGACAAGCGTCCTTACGGTTGGAGTTTCGTCAACTATTTTTTCAATTGTTCTAATACTAGAAGCGCCTTCCAAGTCCCACCATCTCATGTACTCTTGAAAACCCCTTTCTTTTCATGTAGCTTACGATGCCGTCATTTATCTCCGAAAAGACGCCAAGCCACCTGTCCCCAATGGCACTGCCCACCTGTACTGCAGATGCTCCGGCCAGCACAAACTCTACTGCATCCTCCCAGCCGGACACACCCCCACATCCAATTACTGGAATCTCGTATTTTGACGCGATTTCGTAGACGCATCTGAGTGCCACCGGCTTTATTGCAGGCCCAGACAGTCCGCCAATTTTGTGGCTCAAAAGTGGCCTTTGTGTTTCCACGTCAATTCCCATTGCCCTAATTGTATTAATTGCAGTAATTGCGTCTGCGCCCCCCCTGATTGCCGCATCGACTGTATCCAGATAGTTTGTTGTTCCCAGTCCGACTTTGGCAATCACAGGAACCTGGGTAATTGATTTGACTCTTTTTACAATTTTTGTGACAAGTGACGGGTCATCACCCACCTCGAGGCCAACCTTTTCTACGTGCGGACATGAGAGGTTCAGCTCGTATGCCACCACTTTGACGTTTGCAAATTGTTTTACCATGAACTCAAACTCGTCTTCTATGGATCCGACCAGACTTACGATTATTGGGATTTCTTTGTTTTGTGAGATCATTTTTGCAAAATATGGGGCTCCGGGGTTTGAGAGGCCGACTGCGTTAAGATAACCTCCTTTAACTCCTATAATTGTCGGGTTCGGATAGCCATCCCATGGCTCCTTGCTTAGTGATTTTGTAACGACGGCGCCGGCGCCTTCCTTGTAAATTCGCCCAAAGACTTCAAGGGATATCCCAAGGATTCCAGAGGCCAGCATTGCAGGTCTCCGAAGTGAGATCGGTCCAATTGAAACTGAGAGGTCCGGCTTCACACCGGTTTGAGTTAATTTGCTTGTCTTATAACGGTTGATTTGGAATTTCGGGTGTAGCTTTTTTAATGAGAGGATGAAACAAGGCGGTATGTATTTTG
>SBBK01000012.1 GCA_005240025.1 archaeon | reverse complement strand
GATGTGGCTTTACCGTTTCCGCATACAGAACATTCATCCGCTCTGAATGTTTTTGTCATGGAAAAATCCAAGTTTTCCAGATCGATGTGGAGAATTTTGTCCGAAAGGCTTGGCGTTTTCCCAAGGATTATCTTTACTGCCTCTGCCACCTCGATGCCTCCAACCATTGATAGTATGGACGGATGCACGCCCTCTATACTGCATGTCGGCATCGAGTCCTCATCGAGGGCAGGAAATATGCAAAAATAACATGCGCTCTGGTGCGGCAAAACTGTAAAGGCCTGCCCCGAAACGCCGACGGCAGCACCGGTGACAAATGGAATGTTTTTTTCCACGCATGCCTTGTTTAGCGCATATCTTGCATTGACACTGTCCAGTGCATCTATTACCACATCGCATCCTTCGACCGCATCGGGGGCTGTGTAATCGTTAATTGATATTGGTAGTGCCTCTACGGTTACGTCTGGATTTAGTTTTTTGAGCTTGCGAGCAGCCACCTCCACTTTGACCTGGCCGATATCGCCTTCATCAAACATTGTCTGACGATGAAGGTTTGATAGCTCGATTACGTCCCTGTCAACGATTCGTATTTTCCCCACGCCCATTGCCACAAGACGTGTTGTGATAGGATTGCCAAGGCCTCCCACACCCACCACGCAGACCTTTGCCGCCCTCAGCTTTTGCTGGCCCACATACCCGATCTCTTCCAGCATTATCTGGCGCGAGTACCTGTCAAGGTCCTTGCTTGAGAGATCAGAACCCCCTGCCACTGCAGGTAAAATGTAGATCTCGTCGCCGTCCTTTAGTGTCGCATCCATTCCCGCAAACCTTGCATTTTTCCCATTCAGGTAAATGTTTACAAGAGACCGTGGCGTGCCGTCGTCGTTTAAGACCCTCCGCTTGAAATCCTCACCCATTGTCTCCGAAACCTTGCTAAATGATTCCAGAATCGAGTCAGCTGTGATCTGGAGTTTTTTTTCTCCACCACCTCTGTTCAGCACTGATGGAATGGTAAATGTAATGTTTGCCATCAGCCCACCACTGCGGAAATCTTGGCAATGTCTGCCTGCAGGACCTCTGGTTTTGCCAAAACACCCATCAGGGATTCTGTTGTTTTCAGTCCGTTCCCTGTGACATAGCAAATTGTTGTGTCATTTTTGTCGATTTTGCCGTCAGATATCATTTTTTTGAGCACTGCTACTGAGACACCCCCGGCAGGCTCTGTGAAGATTCCTTCTGTTCTGGCAAGAAGTAAAATCGCGTCAAGAATTTCCTTGTTGTCAGATTCCTCGGCGTATCCGCGATATTGCTTTAGCCTTTTTAGCACGTAGCGTCCGTCCCCCGGATCTCCTATTGCAAGGCTTTTTGCGATGGTGTCCGGATTTTCGACAGGGATTACATCTGGTGAGCCGCGCTTGAATGCGTCAACTATCGGGGCGCATCCGTGCGGCTGGGCTGCGATCATGTGCATGCCGGAAACATTGTCCAAAAGCGAGACAGACTGCAACTCTTCAAACCCTTTGCAAATTGCATTTAGCATCGCGCCGCTCCCTACTGGAACTATGAGCTGGTCAGGGACCTGCCAGTCCAGCTGCTCTGCCACTTCGTATGCCAGTGTTTTTGATCCCTCAACGTAATATGATCTCATGTTGATGTTGACTATCCCTATCCCCTTGCTGTCTCCAATTTGTGCGGCAATCCTGTTTGCGTCGTCGTATGTCCCGTCCACCGCGATGAACTTGGATCCGTATGCAAGGGCCTGGGCTATCTTTGCGTGCTCTATATCACTTGGCGCAAAAACATAGCACGGAAATCCTCCCCTGGCTGCATGCGCTGCAGTTGCAGATGCCAGGTTTCCTGTGGATGCACATCCGACGGCAGAGAGGCCAAACTCTTTTGCTTTTGATACTGCTATTCCTGCCGGCCTGTCCTTAAATGAAAACGTTGGATTCACAGAGTCGTTTTTTATGTAAAGCCTGTTTAGTCCGAGTTGTTTTCCTAGCTTTTCCGCCCTGACCAGCGGCGTCATGCCAGCGTTGATACTTACAATGTTGGATTTATCCTGGATTGGGAGCATCTCAAAATATCTCCAGTAGGTGTGCTCCCTTGATGCAAATGTGTCCTTTGGGATACGAGAAAAATCGTATCTGACGTCCAGCGGCCCAAAACACTCATCGCAGACATACTTGAAGGTGGACGGGTATTCCTTTTTGCATTCCCGGCACTGGAGTGAGATTTTTGTCATAAAAACACCGCGTTGTTTTGTATAGTTAAAATGTCCTAATATCAAGTTTAGTGATACTTAATTTTCAAGGCTGAAAATTTAATATATGTGAATCCCGGCAAGGGGCATTCTGGAGGGAATTTGCACAAAACATTTTTAGATGTTTTCTGATTTCATCAAAAACCTATGAAGGCAAAGATAATCGGTCTGTCTATTGCAGGCGCGGCAGTGGCTGCGGTTGTGTTTGCTTTTTTTTTTGTCGGCCCCATCGAGACATCGCCGCCAAAAACAGACGAGTTTGAGGACTGGAACAGATCCGGACCGTTTGCGATTGATAAATCGGAATACAGGATAGGCGATAGTGTCTTTATTGCAGTGTCTGGTCTTGGACCAACAGACATTGGGAATATTGTGTTTGTCATGCCAAACGGAACGACACAATATATCAGCATTCCATTTGATGGAAGTGAGAAAACCGACTTTAACCAGTACTTCAAGCCGTCAATATCATTAATACGCAAAATTTGCAGTATCGGTGATTTGCTTGGGGAATGGACTATGGTGTTTCCGCCAACCAGTTACAGCCCTATCAAGTTTAAAATAATAAACGAGACCAGTCCGTCACAGGCAACCTACTTTGAGCGCGTCTGCTGATTTGTTGTGAATTTAGATCTAGATTTGGTTCTGTTGGCAGTCGATCATTAGATCACCTCAATCAACTGCCAGGTTAACAGAACCCAGGGTCAAATGGAGCAACTGACTTTCTAGAAGTTTCGACACATGCCTGCAAATTCTAGTCAATAGTTTTGCCAGACTCTACAGAGTTGTGAAAGCAAACCCTCTCCCCCGTGTGGCATGCAGGGCCCGATGGCTCTACCAGATAAATGACTGCGTCAGAGTCACAGTCAACCAGGATTTGTCTTACTTTTTGGGTGTTGCCAGACTCTTCGCCCTTCATCCAGAGTTTGTTTCGTGAGCGGCTCCAAAACCACGAGTTGCCAGTCTTTTGTGTAAGTGAGAGCGATTCCTTGCTTGCATACGCCAGTGTCATGACCTCCTTTGTGTTTATATCCTGTACAATTACCGGGACGAGGCCTCCCCCCTTGGCAAAGTCTAAATCCTCGATGGTTTTTTTCATAGGTTTTGAAACACTCCTTTCATTATATAGATTTCAGAGCCGCACCTGGACGTCGTTTTTTTTCAGATATTCCTTTACCCTGTCCACAGAATGGGTCTCATAATGAAATATTGACGCTGCCAGTGCTGCATCGACTTGAGTTTTTTTAAAGACATCAAGCATGTGACTTGGCCTGCCGCATCCGCCGGATGCAATGACTGGAATGGATACTGCATCCACTATGGCCCCCGTCAGGGTCAGATCGTAGCCGTCCTTGGTCCCGTCTCTATCTATGCTGGTAAGAAGAATCTCGCCGGCTCCCAGATCTTGAACCTTTTTTGCCCATTCTATTGCATCAAGACCGGTTTCCTTTTTTCCGCCATAGATAAAAACCTCAAACCAGAACTTTTTGGAGTCTTCCGAAAAGATGTTTGTGCCATTTGATACGTTATAGTTTCGCTTTGCATCTATTGCTATTACTACGCACTGCTTGCCAAAAAGCTCCATCAATTCCGTTATGATTTGCGGGTTCTTTACAGCGCCCGTGTTGATTGCCACCTTGTCCGCTCCGCACAGCAAAATGTCCCGTGCATGCTGCAGTGTTTTGACTCCACCACCCACAGTAAATGGAATGTCGATTACCTGCGCTACATTTGAAACCAGAGACCTGATGGTTTCTCTTTGCTCCTGTGACGCAGTGATGTCCAAAAAGACCAGCTCGTCTGCCCCCTCACTTCCATATTTTTGTGCCAGAAGGACCGGATCGCCGGCATCCTTGATGGATTCAAAGTGCAGCCCCTTCACCACCCTGCCGTTTGCAACATCAAGGCACGGTATGATTCTCTTTGTGAGACTCATGCCAGTTTCTTTGCCTCCTGAATTGTTATTTTTCCGTCGTACAGGGCCTTGCCGAGAATTACTCCGTATGCGTTGCATTGTTTTACCTTTGTGATGTCATGTGGACCTGAGATCCCGCCGCTTGCAATTACGTGTTTTCCAAGCTTGCACACGGAAGACAGGTTTTCAAGATCCGGCCCCCCCAGTGTGCCATCCCTCGAGATGTTTGTTAGCAAAAACTCGGTAAAATTCCCGGACAGGTCTGCAACTGCGTCTGCCAGCGTTATTCCGGTGGATTTTTGCCATCCATTGACAACTATGATACCGTCATCATGATCCACAGATATTACAATTCTTTTTTTGCCAAACTTTTTTGCCAGGTCTGAGACAAGGTCTGCGTCTTTGAATGCAATCGTACCCACTACTATTCTTTCTGCCATGTCCAGTGCACCAGTTATTGAGGGTTTGTCTCTGAGTCCCCCCGCCATCTGGACCGGGATGGATACCGATTTTGTCAATTTCTTTATGATCTCAAGATTTGTTCCCCGCCCCAGCGTGGCATCAAGGTCCACCACGTGCAACATGTCTGCACCTGCTTTTTCCCAGTTTTTTGCCACCTGCTGCGGGTCGTTGCTGTAGACGGTTTTGTTTTCTGGCTTTCCCCTCACCAGCCTGACCACCTGTCCCCCCATCAGATCAATTGCCGGAATTATTTTCACTTTTTGCACTCTCGCAGAAAATTTCTGATCATTAGTGAGCCGACATGCCCGGACTTTTCCGGGTGAAACTGGGTGCCGTACAGGTTTCCCTTGTTTATTACTGCCGGAACCCTGATCCCATAGTCAGATTCTGCCATAATGATATCCTGGTTTTTCGGCTCCACCCTGTACGAGTGGACAAAATACACCCACGAAGAGTCCGGCACCCCCTCCAAAAGCGGATTTGATTTTCTTATCTTGAGATCATTCCACCCCATGTGTGGAATCTTGAGCCTGTTTGGAAGAAGGATTACCTTGCCTTCCATTACCGCAAGCCCCCTTTCCTTGCCCTCCTCGCTTTTTTCAAAAAACATCTCCATCCCAAGACAGATCCCAAGCACCGGGATTTTGTCCTTCACATAATCTGCAAAGGATACGCTGGAATAATCCCTTATACTACGTACGGCAGGATCAAAGTTGCCAACCCCCGGCAGCAGCAGGCCTGAGTAATTGTTTACCCTATCAAAGCTGGTTATTACATCTGCTGTTGCGCCCTGTTTTTCCAGTGCCACCCTGAGGCTGAATATGTTTCCTGCCCCGTAATCAAATATTGCAAGCTTCATCCCATTGAACCTTTTGTACTCGGGATTCCTTTTTGTTTTTTGTCCATGCTTGCCGCTGTCCGGAATGCTACCGCAAAAGACTTGATGGCAGATTCCAGCTTGTGGTGGTCGTTTTCTCCGTATTTTACGTTAATGTGTATGCAGCTGTTGATGTTTTGAACAAACGAGGAGACAAAGTGATCGATGTCTTCCTTTGAGATTCCTTCAATTTGTGTACGCTTTATTGGAATGCTGATTTTCTGGTACTGACGCTTGACTAGGTCCACTGACGCCTCTGCAAGGGACTCGTCCATTGGGACAGACGCGTAAGCAAATCTCGTTATTCCCTTTCTGTCACCCAGTGCCCTGTCCAATGCAGACCCAACAGTTATTCCAGTATCTTCGATCAGATGGTGCAGGATTCTGTCGTTTGACTTTGCTTCAACTACAAGGTCAAGCATTGCGTGCTTGCCAAAAGACTCGATCAGGTGATCAAAAAACTCTATTCCAGTATTGATGTCAGTCTTTCCCGTTCCGTCCAGGTTTAGCTCTACTGCAATGGTGGTTTCCTTTGTCTGCCTTTTGATTTTGCTTGTTCGGGGCACAGATACAGAGACCTAGTTTGCTAAATTTAATGCCTTTGGAAGGCAGTTTATGGAATCAAGTATTACAGAGGCGCGGTTTTTTTCAAAGAATCGCCGCTTTAGCTTTGGATTCTTGCCTGTCCCATAAATGCCGCAAAAGCTTGTCCTGTATCCCAGCCTGGCTGCCTTGTTTGCCATGATTATGTCCTCCATGGAGTCACCCACATACAGGCAGTGTTTTGCGCCAAGGCCCTTTATGCATCTGATAAGCGACTCCGGGTTTGGCTTTGCAAGGCTTCGTGGCTCGTCTTCCAGGAAAACAGAGTGTTCAGTATCAAACTCGTCAAAAAGTTCACCAAGGGAGTAGCTGATGGAGTGTTTCCCCCGCCCGGTCACTATTCCAATTTTGGTTGCAAATTTTCTCTCCAGTGTTTTAAGGAGTCTGGCGTTTACAATGAGCCGGTCGTTTTCGATGAGTCCGGCTTGCGCAAACTGGGATTTTTTGTGAAATATTTTTTTGTACAGTGCCGGCCCGTAAAAAATTTGATCAAATGTTTTGTATAACGGATTTGTCACATGTGATCCTGGATAGGACAGATTTTTTCTTATTTGGGACAGATCGATTTTTCTGGAATCGAGAAACTTTTCTACAGACTCGATGCCTTTTTCGCTTGCATTGTTGGTTACCTGGGCGATGAATTTTTTTGCGTTTGTTTTTGTCCTGTCTGCTGCGACCAGAGACAGAATCAGGGCGTAGGTAACATCCACCTCGTCA
The DNA here is from genome assembly GCA_005240025.1 of archaeon. Classification (GTDB taxonomy): domain Archaea; phylum Thermoproteota; class Nitrososphaeria; order Nitrososphaerales; family Nitrosopumilaceae; genus Nitrosotenuis. The sequence continues at coordinate 668 of SBBK01000012.1, read as the reverse complement.
TTAAAGCCCCCCGTGGCCTTGAACCCCTCAATCATTTCTGTTGTGATTGGGATAGACCGTAGTTTTGCAAATTTCTGCAAAACAAGTGCGGTTGTCTGCTTTATTGCAAGGTCGTATGATTTTGAGACATCGACTAGGACACCGTCGCAGTCAAATATTATGGCGTCTATTTGTCCGGCGCAAAACTTTGCATCCACCAGTATTCCCTGGCCCTTGTTGTTGTATGTCATTGCAGCAGGTCACGTATTGCGAGCAGGAATTTTGAGTTCATTTCCTTTGTGCCCACAGTAACCCGCAGGCACCCCTCGTGCCTGCCGATTTTGCCGAGCTTGCGAATTGAGATTCCCTGTTCGAGCAGTGCGGTGTAGATTCTCTTGTCTGCGCCCCGCGCATCAAACAGCACAAAGTTTGCCTTGGAGTCAAATACGTCAAAGGCTCCGTATTCTCGCAGTTTTTTTGTTATGCGAAGTCGTTCTTGCTTGACTAGCTCAACTGTCTCCAGGACCTGGGGGGTTTTTTTGAGCGCAATTATCGCGGATTCGATGGCAATCGTGTTTAGCGGGTACGGGTACTGGAGTACGCGTGAGAAAACATCGATGAATTTTTTGTCTGATACCACATAGCCGAGTCGCAGTCCTGCCAGGCCGAATGTCTTTGAAAAGGTCCTG
>SBBK01000131.1 GCA_005240025.1 archaeon | reverse complement strand
GCAAGACGCCTCTTTTTCACTTCAGGAAACTGCCTTTGCGATGATCGGTGAGGCAACAGAACGTGCAATTTCGTTTACCCAAAAAAAGGAGCTACTGGTGGTCGGCGGTGTTGCGGCAAACAAAAGGCTGGCCGGAATGCTCCAAAAAATCTGTCAAAGGCAGGGCTGCAAGTTTTTTGTGTCCCCAATAGAATACGCAGGTGACTGTGGCTCTCAGATTGCCTGGACTGGATTGTTGGAGGCATCTGTAAAAAAAGGTGTAAGGATAGATGATGCGTTTGTCAGGCAATCGTGGCGCCTGGACACTGTAGAAATCAACTACTGAGTTTTGTGGGCGTCTACTGCCTTTTGAATGTCTTTTTGCCAGCCTCCGGTGTTAAAGACCCCAAACTTGTAGTCTTTTTGGCCTTCGGCTGTCCTGACCTGGATGCAGACCTTTTTTATGAAAAGCCCTTCCTTCCAGACCCCGGTGATGTCGCCAAGAGGCACATCCAACACAGTATCGCCAACGCGCTTTGTAAAATCGGCAATTCTGCCCTTTGTCTTATCAAAGGCCACCCTCTTGCTTGTAAGCGTCAGTATGCCTGGCCCAAACGAGTCCTCACTGCAGTCCTCCTGTTTTAGCTTTGTTTCGCCTTCCATGACTCTAATCCATTAAAGACGAGTTATTTAACTGAAACTGGGTACGGTTCTGGATATTTCTCCATAAAATTTTGCCTCTTTCTAATCCAGATTACGTCGTAATTTTACCAAGGAATCAAATCATTGTGTGGCCTGTAACCTAATATTTTGTGCCCTGGTTGTAATTTTGATGAAACTGCTCAAAAAAGGGGCCGAAGGAGACATATTTGCCACAATGGATCAGGGCCGGCCGGCCATACTAAAGACTCGAAATAAAAAACCATACAGGAATTCCCTGCTTGATAACAAAATACGAAGACAGCGGACAATCCGCGAGGCACTCATCATCTCAGAGGCCAAGTCATTTGGAATATTCACACCGCTCATCTACAGGGTAAACACAAAGGACTGTGCCATTTTGATGCAGCACATACGCGGAGCAGTCGTGCGAAACCTCAGGGGAAAAAAACTGGTGTGGGCCTGCAAGGAAATAGGCAAGATCGCAGGCACGCTGCACAAAAACGGAATAATGCACGGCGACCTGACGACTTCGAATTTCATCGTAAGCAATGGCAGAGTCTGCACCATTGACTTTGGGCTGTCGCAAAAGACATCAAGGATTGAGGACCACGCAGTAGACCTCAGGCTTTTCAAGGAAATTCTCAACAGCGCGCATGTCGGGCAAATGGAAAAACTCTGGCCAAGCTTTTTGTCAGGATACAGATCCGTCGTAGGTACTGACAGATTCCAGAGTGTTCTTGGCTATGTTTCTGTAATTGAGGGGAGGGGGAGATATGCGGCAGTCATTTGAACTGGTCTTTGCATCATCGAACAAAAACAAGTACAAAGAGGCAGGCCAGATCCTAAGGCAGTTTGGGATACGGCTAAAATTCTACAACTTTTCTCCGACTGAGATCCAATCAGACCTGATCCATAAAATCGCGATCAAAAAGGCACTGGACGCATACGCCAGGTGCAAAAAACCAGTCATAGTCGAAGACGTTGGTCTGTTTGTAAAGTCGCTTGGGGGATTTCCGGGCCCCTATTCGTCATATGTATACAAAACAATTGGCAACAGGGGAGTAATCAGTCTTATCAAAAGGAACCGAAGTGCGCAGTTTCTTTCGGTAATTGCATACTGTGATCACAAAAAAAGGCCGGTTGCCTTTGAGGGGATAACAAATGGCTCAATCTCTACAAAGCCAAAAGGAGGGGGGTGGGGGTACGATCCGATATTCATACCCAAAGGAAGGAACAAAACCTACGGCCAGATCTCAGACAAGAACCAGATCTCTCACAGATACAGGGCCCTGGAAAATTTTGCTAGGTGGTACTGTAGGCGGCAATCCAGCGGTCGATGAGCCTCTGCTGGTTCTGCAAAACTACGATTCTTGACGATTCACTTTCGTCCATGATGTGGTAAATCTGGCTCTTCCCTGCAAGCTCGGACGCAAAATGCCTGACCTCGCCAAATTCCAGCATGTCTGCTCGTCCCAGTCTGTTTGTGGAGCGGCCAATATGCATGTAGGATTTTACCTCAACGAAATGTATGTTTGCATTTTTTATCATTTGAGCAAATTTTGCAGCGTCCTGCTCAGAGTCATTATGGTTTCGAATCAGGGTCATTCTAAGGACAGTTCTTGTATCTAGTTTTGATAAAAGTTCAAGGGATTGGTTCCATCTTTCCCACGCGTCCTTGTATTTTGGCCTGTTTATTCTGATAAAGGCTTCATGGTCGGCGGCATTGGTGGAAAGGTACACCTGCGTGGGCAGGGCATCCTCGTCCCGTAACCTTTGCAACATCTCTGGCTCCTGGCCGTTTGTTACCAAAAAGATTGATTTTGTAGTTTTGAGGCTTTTTAGATATTTTATCAGCTCTGGCAGCCTGGGATACATTGTCGGCTCACCCGAAAGTGAAATGGCATAGTGGCTTGGTAAAAGCGACTCGTCGAGCTTTTGCTTGTTGGATTTTGGGTCGCCGTAATAACCCATGATGAGTTTTTCTCGCTCCCCCATGAGTTTTTCTAGCATTTCTTGGGGCTCTGCAACCTTTTGCGGGTCCATCTGCAGCGAGTCATAAAACTCCATCGGGCGCCAGCAGTAAACGCACCTGTTTTCGCAGTGCATGCCGGCCGGTGAAAACTCCATACACTGGTGAGTCGAGATCCCATAGAACTTGTGCTTGTAGCAGTCACCTTGGTCTTTGAAGGATTTTTTTGTCCAGTGGCACAGTTCTACAGTTGCGTGGTCTGCCACGCCATACTTGGCTTTTTTTAGCTGCCTCATAATGGATGGCCGAATTTGGATTAGATCGCTTTCTGACTCCAAAAACTCGCCTGAGCAGCTCATTTACAGACAGTAACAAGCCAGGAAATATCAACATTCGTCAAACAAACGAGGCAGATTCTTCCAAAATAATGGTGATTTTTTACAGGAATCTGGAACTAAATCTTAAATACAAAGATTTCTAATAACTCCCAATGCGGAAGGATGTAAATCCTAACAAATAATCCGCGCGTGGCCTAGCAGAACAGTCTAGCGGTCCAGCAACGCCAGCGTTGTGGCAGGAGAGGTGTTCTCTCAGCGTTCTGCGCTTGAGGCCACGCCACCACTTGTTTCCAAGGTGCCGGGATTTTTTTTTGCAAAAATTCACCAATTTGTTAAATATTTGTTTGCGATAACCTAGTCAAAATTTAAATTAATTATAAACCAGCTGATAGCTGACTTGAAAAAAGCAATCTTTATGACGAGGCTTCCGCACCTTCGGAGACAGGTACCGCAGGGTGATCTGGCAAAAAGCCATGTCGAGACAATACAGGGAAATGCATTTTCATGGACCGACATACAAAATCCCGACAGAGCACAAATAGAGCGGCTGGGGCAGCTATACAATTTCAACGCCCTGAACCTGGACGACTCGATATCAAAGATCCAGCTTGCCAAAATAGACAACTATGACGATCACTCGTTTATCATTTTACACTTTCCTCCAATTGCACTAAGGCGAGGAATGACAAGATTCAATCAGCTTGCCGTCTTTATAGGGAGGGATTATCTCGTAACGATTCATTACGGCGAGCTCAAACCAATGGTGGACATGTTCACTCACTGCAAGGAAAACGTTCAGTACAGAAACGAACTGCTTGGCAAGTCATCAGGATTTCTGCTCTACAAAATAATTGACGCGCTGGTTGATGATCTCTTGCATACGCTGCGAAGAATTGTTGAAAACCTTGACGAAATAGAAGACGACGTATTCGACGAAAACAAGTCCACGCCAAAAAAGATCTCGCTGCTCAGAAGGGAGATTACAATTCTCAGAAGGATAGTCAACCCCCTGCGAAAAATAGTACTGGAGACATCAAAAAACACCCAGCGGTTTTCAAATCATGTGGATGACCTTGTGATCCATTTTGATGACGTAATCGATCACATCGACAAGGTGGTCGAAACGCTGGAGGAGGCAAAGGAAACAATGGAAATCTACAAGGACACGGACTTTATGCTGAGCACCGAAAAATCAAACAAGATTCTTGCAACACTTACCATAATATTCACACTCACCATTCCGCCAACAGTGGTGGGTGCGTTATATGGCATGAACGTAAACCTGCCGGGCGGGATCCAGACGGGAAACTGGACATTTTTTGGGCCCTACACCACTTTGATAGTCATGCTGATATTCTCGTTCATTCCGTCGCTTGTGCTGTTTCTGTACTTTTATAGCCGAAAGTGGATCTCTGACTAGAGCCAGGGAAACAGATAGTTTACTCCCCACCAAACTACGGCCACGGTAATGGCCATGCCAATAAACCAGCCTTTGCCTTGCATGCGTAAATTGCCACACGGACAATAATAAACCTAAAGCCATTTTTCGAGTTAGATTAATACTTGAACCAGAATTAGGCATCTTTGCGGCCTTCGTAGTACAGTGGCTAGTATAGGGGACTGTGGATCCCCGGACAGGGGTTCGATTCCCCTCGAGGGCCTACATAATTTTCCTGAAAAAATTTCATCTAAATTGTGCCTGACTTCTGACAATGAATCAAACTAATCAAGCAAATCCTCATTAGATTTCTATTGTAAATCAATGATTTGTATGATGTGCATTATATTTAACCGAGATCCGTGATGTTGCGCATGTAAAATTTATCAATAAAGTTATATGGTAGATTTATCTACCATATGGTAAACATTAATTCCATGTGGAAGACAATGACATGAGACTACATAATTATCTGGAACAGGTTATTGGAAACAAGATAGCAATTAGTGTACTTCGTGCTCTTATTAGGTACAAAGGCAAGATCTACACTGTTAGAGGATTAGCAGAAGATGCTGGTGCATCTCATCCAGAAGTATCAAAAACATTGAATGAACTAGAAAAATTTGGTATTGTGCAAATTCAGCCAGTCGGCAGAGCATATCAAATATCCCTAAACGAGAAAAGTTACGTGCTAAGTAAAATAATAAATCCTATTCTTAAAGCCGAAGAAAAAACACTAGATGAAGTAATTTCAATTCTCAAAAGTCATCTTAGTACAAAGAAGATCACATCGGCTGTACTATTCGGTAGTGTGGCAAAAAGAATAGAACGAGATGATAGTGATATAGATGTCTTGGTAATCTCTAATGATTTTGATCACTCAATTTCAGCCATCTCTGATGCGGCGCGTGAGATCTCACAAAGATTCCAAAGTAAGGTTTCTCATATTATTTTCTCTGAAAAACAACTTTATTCAAAAAGAAACAGCGATCTGATAAATTCAATTATCAAAGGTCATATTC
>SBBK01000209.1 GCA_005240025.1 archaeon | reverse complement strand
GACATGACACATTTTGGCCTTGCCAAGTCTTTGCAGGACAAGCTTGATGCGGATCTTTTTGCCATAGTTGACATTACGGACAAGCCAAAGAAGTTTTTCCAGACGCAGCAAATTGTAAAATTCAAAAAGATCTGGTTTTATCACGATTACACAACTAAGAGCAGTAACTCTCCAGATGTAGGCTATCTAGCAGATTTTGAAAAAAAATACAAGATTAACTTATGGTTAATTGCATATAATGAGAGGATTTTTTACCAATTTAATGAGTTTTACAGGTTTAGCGAAAATGAGGTGCTAAAAATTCTTGAGCAAGAATGTAAGTTGTTTGAGAGTGTCCTTGATGAAGTAAAACCAGACTTCCTGTGCATGCGTGCGACTGATCTTCATAACAACCATCTGTTTTACGAATTGTGCAAGGCAAGAAACATTCGGGTTTTATTGCTTGGGCAATCCAGATTTGCGTACAGACCAATTGTTTCGTCACGCTGGCATGAAATTGAAGGGGTGGAGAATTATCGTAATGCGACAGGACCTGCCAGAACAACTGAAGAATTGTTGGACTATCTAAAAGGCACCAGTACGTATAAGCACAGTAGTGATTATACTGCAGACTTTCAGAGCACGCGGAGCGGGAGACTTTCTGCAATGTCAGAATTTCTGTCTGGTAAAAACACCAATCTGAAAACTCATTATACATATTACGGAAGGACGAGGTTCAGTGTCCTTTCCAAAACCATTGCATATCTGATTAAGCGTAGATACAGGGAGAGATTCATCAACGCAAATTTTGAGCGAAATGTGGATGCAAGCACGCCTTTTCTTTATTTTCCGCTGCACCTGGATGAGGAATCGACCCTCCTGATCGGGGCACCTTTCTGCGCAAATCAGGTTGAGATCATAAAACACATTATAAAGTCATTGCCGGTCGGTTACAAATTATATGTAAAAGAACACCACACGATGAGATTACGTGGTTGGCATCCAAAAGCATACTATAAAGAAATAATGAGTTTGCCCAATGTACAAATACTGCACCCTTCCGTCAAACCAGATGAAATACTACGCAAATGCTCGCTTGTGTTATCAATAACATCAACTGCAAGCTTGGAGGCCGCCTTTTATGGAAAGCCCTCAATCATATTTGCCGACGCCCCATTTTCTGCATTGTCATCCATTTACAGATTGAAATCGTTCGAGGAGCTTCCAGCTGCTATTCGCACGTGCTTGGAAAAGCAGGTCGACAAGAATGATTTGAATAAATTCGTGAATTTTGTAAATGAAAACTCGTTTGTGCTTGATTTGTACAAACTGGAGCTTGGATATGCAAAACACTTCTATCACGATGGCAATTTGGTTGACGTAGACATTACCGAACAACAGATGAATTCGTATTTGGAAGAATACCGTCAAGAGTTTGAGATTTTGGCCGACGAACACATCAAGAAGATTAAACAAGGCAAGATTGCCAAATGAATTGTGGCTTGTTTGCCAGATATGCCTATGCAAATAACTAAATATTCAATAAGTTCCCAAATTACGCGTTGAGATACTGCAAAAGATGTCTTTACCCAGATACAAAACCAGGTCTTGGATTCCAAGATGGAGTTTGCGATGCGTGCAGGAATGTAGGTTTTAAGGATAAAATTGATTGGGATAAAAGAAAAAAAGAGTTAAAGGAGACGCTCGAAAAATACCGAAGCAAGGATGGCTCAAGATATGATTGCATCATACCAGTCAGCGGCGGCAAGGATTCGCATTACCAGACGTATGTAATAAAAGAAGAGTTTGGACTAAATCCCCTCCTTGTGAATTTCCATCCTCATGATTTTACGGAAACAGGTAGAAAAAACCTTGAAAATTTGAAAAAATTAGGTGTGGATTGCATCGAGTTTTCTGCCAACCCCGTGATTTACAACAAGATCTCCAGATTTGGGTTGCTAGAGCTTGGGGATTTTGAATGGCCAGAGCACATTGGAATCTTTACTATACCGGTTCAGGTTGCAGTTGCCTACAAGATACCCCTGCTTGTTTGGGGTGAGAACTCTCAGATGGAGTACGGCGGTGCGGATGCAGATAGGGTTTTTCTTGATAAGGAATGGAATGAGAAACATGGCGGTTACTTTAGGGATAAGGTAAAACCAGAAGACATGACAAAATACGGCATAGACAAAAGGGACCTCAAGCCATACCTGTATCCCAGTGATGAGGAGATTGCAAAAATAGGAGTCACTGGAATATTTCTTGGTCATTTCATAAAGTGGGATATTTTCAAGCAGTTGGAATTTGTAGAGAAGCTCGGATTCAGCAGATTCCCCGAGCACAGAGAAGGTACATACGACAACTGGGAAAATCTTGATACTGAATATACTGTATTTCACGATTACTTCAAGTTCCTAAAATATGGGTTTGGGCGTGCAACAGATCATACATCCATTGAGATACGTTACGGCCGTATGACACGACAAGAAGGGCTAAAGCTAGTCAAACAGTATGAAGGCAAGATTCCAAGAAAGCGTCTAAAGGAGTTTTTGCAGGATGCTGAACTGACTTGGGACGAGTTCCTGAAGGTTTGCGAAAAATTCACAAACAAATCATTGTTCAAAACAGACTCAAATGGCAATCTCATCAGAGATAAAAATGGCGACATTGAAAAGATTGCCTATGACAACAAAGATTGATGAGTTAAAAATTTTGCATAAATTCGACTAGTTTTTTGGCAGCCATACCCTGATTGGCAAGACATTCATTCACGTAGTTTGTGCCTTTGTTGACGATTTGTTGCCTCAAGGCGTCATCGCCCAACAGGTTTTGTAGAGTAAATTCGAGATTCTCCATATTTGTACCAATACAGGCATCAAAGACGGTTGGGTGGCCTAGATTGTAGTCGATTGTCGAAAGAACCATCACGGGTTTTTTGCATATCAGTGCTTCCATTATGGCCGTAGACATGCCAAGCATTATCATGACACTGCAAGACCTAATCAGTGGGAGTATGTCCCCCGTCGTCACTACCTCGATGTCTGGGTTTATTTTTTTGACCATATCGGTGACATCAAACTCGTATGGAGACGGGTGCAGTTTTACGATTAAGCGTTTGTCCAATTTTGTTACAATCTCGCATGCTGTTTTTATTGAATCAAGGTACAGTTCGTTGTTCTTGACCAACAATCCGTTGATGTCTTCTCTTTGCGGACCAGATGTGGCAAGCAAAACATAGTCATTTTTTTCATTTTGTGCCAAGTTTGCAAGATCATCCCATCGTGGCGCGCCAATTACTGCGATTTTTTCTTTTGAGACACCAAACCTCAGTGCATCACGCTCGGCTACTTTACCCCACACCAGGAATTTGTTTGAATTTGCTGGATAAACGCCCTGGGATTTATTCATCTGGCTTGCTTCCTTCGTATCCCAGTGAAGGCCCAGCTGATGCAAAAATACCGGTATTTGCAGCGATTTTGCTGTTTTTACTATGATTTGTTCTGTGAATCCAACTTCGGCGAGCAGCAAAATGCATTTGAATTTGTATTTTGTAAGTAATTCCTTTGCAAGCTCGATTTCTGTAATGGTTTCGTTTAACCTGTTTTCAATCAGTTCCTTAAAGTATGGTTCTATAATTTTCCAAAATGAGTAGCCCCCAACTGAGAAAAACGAATTAAAGAATTCTGCTTGCTTCCATAACATTTCTATTTTTGGTTTTGCAGTCATGATTCCATTGCCAATTAATTCCTTTACTTTACTATTGAGTAAAGAATATCCTGTCACTATTCTGCAGTTTGAGTTTTTTATGATTGAATATGTTTGCCCGTTCCAAATTGCCGGTCGCCTCCTTCCAAAGAAAAATGTTTCTAGGCTTGTCTGCGAGAGTTGCGAAAAAATTTCCTTGTATCTCGCGGTATTGAGTTCTACTAAAAG
>SBBK01000154.1 GCA_005240025.1 archaeon | reverse complement strand
CGTTCCTAAGCCCAATTTTTGTGAAACTAATGTAGAATCGAAGAGTCACAAATTCTTTCAAAAGACAATACAAACACCTTGATCACAAATTGCAAGATATCGTTGATGAGAGAATTGATGAACTTGCTTCAAGTGCCGATCCTAGAAAATTAAGTGACCATAAAAAGGGAGAAATTGATTGTTATTGGGCGTTCAAAATTGGTAATCAGTATCGGATTTTATTTGATCCTGATTTTGAGACGAAAACCATTGTCCTTTTGAGAGTTGGAACGCATGATGCCGTCTACGGCTAATTTTTTCTGACCGACCGCTGTTCCAAACCCAATTTATCCTGCAAAGGACAGTCTCGGTCGTTGGGTGTGAGAACAGTCTTCAAAGTGAGGAAAAAATGTCTACAAAAACACTAGAGATTGTAACTCCAATGCCAGTTGACTTGGATGGAAAGACATGCAGAAATGGAGAATCACACGAATTTGATTCTACGATATCCAGAATTGAATACAATACGTCACCGGAACCTCCAAAGATAATCAATCCAAAGGAATTTGATGCACTTGCTGTTCCCCACGGATCATTTAAGATGATTTTAGATTTCTGTGCTAAAAAACCACCACAAAGATAATTGGAGTTTGTTTGAATGGGACACACAGTCTCTGATATTGTTGTGTACAGTAAATATGTCAAGAATGGCCTGAATCATGTTTTTTGTCCTATCTCGCGTCTTGTCTGGTTCAGGCAGTTCCCCTTCTTACAAATTGCGAGCGGGAAAGCCCGAACCCTTTAGGGTTGGGAGTATGTCAGCCTACACTCGACCGAAAGTGACCTTGTCGTGGTATAGTAAACAAAGCCAAGTATGCCGATTGCTGCAAGCCTGACAGGGATCTCGTATGTAGTTAGAAATGCTGTAGCGGTACCACCTACAGAGCCGAACGTAGAGATGACTGCAAATCCCACCGGCCCGCAGCTGCATGCGCCAGCCAAAGCCCCAATTATGGAGCCCAGAAAGCCGCCACCGGCCCTGTTCGTCTTGCGCAGCGTCTTTATCCTATACACGTTCATCGGTATGACAATCCCAGAGAGTGTTGCCACCGCAATAATCAGCGCAAACCCCAGCGCCCTGTCGTCAGGTATATGAAACACGAAATATGGCTCAAAAAACACATACTCTGAGAGACTGGAGATAAGCATCAACATTGCAGCAAAGACTGCTGCCGCTAGTCCTACATAGACAGGATTTGAGAATACCAGAGCCGTGGTGTTTGCCAATTTTTAGATAGACGCAAATACGAGTTAAAAAGATTGTTCCAGATGCTGGCATAAGGCAACCAAAACAAGACACTAATCTTTATACGAGCAATTTGGTAGAAGTACCAGATTGGGCATTTTTGACAAACTGGTAACAGTTGTGTTTGTTGGAGTTCTTGGGATGTTGTGGTTTTTGACAAGACGGTGTGAGGCACCATATGAGTACAGGATCGCAGCATATGACAAACTTGGCAACCGAGTCGAGTTGGACGGAATTAGAACCGGCTTTGCTACACGCAAAGCCGCAATAAGCTTTGCAAGACATTACTGCAGCATACTACCGCATTATGATTTTGTGCTAGAATCCGAACTACCTAAATTGAAGCGTGGAATTTTCATTAGCGTATTTCAAAAAATATAATGCATTTTCATGTGGTTCTGCAAAAGAACCTCGTATCGTGTCACATAACCGCAGTGAGTGCATGAAAATATTGATTCAGTTCGTGGTGTTTTTTGGATGGGTCCGTCATGGATGGATTTTATCAAAATCAGGTCGTCTTTTGAGAGGATCCCATAGTTTGCAGTTTCCCCTATTGAGGCAAAGAATTCCTTTACAGCCTTGATTATTTTTGGTGCAGCAAGCATTTCACTGCCAAGCGGCGATAGCACGAACTCGTGTAACTTTATGGATGGAATTGCACCAATCCAGTCAGAGACAAACACTGCCATGTCCTGCATGAGATGTTCTGCTTCTCTGCAATCCACTGTGATCATGACTTGGATTCTAGTCTTTCCTATTTTTAATTATCCGCTGCAATTTTGGAATCCGAATGCTTGAAGAGATGCCTTATTGGTGGACGGTTTTTTCTGAGAGTCTGTGTCTTAGATAAAACCAAAACAGACCAAGAGAGAGGGCCAAGATTACAGCAGCGCCAAGAAACGTAGCCTGGTAATCATAGACTCTGGTAATAAAGCCGGCAGTCAAGGCGCCTACAAACACGCCCAACCCCACCATCGAGCTGTTTACACCAAGATAGGTTCCCTCGAATCCTTTCGGAATTGATTTGAACAATATGACTGAGCTTGCTGTGCTGTACAGCGAGAATCCTACTACCATGAGGGTCATTGAGATGGCCGCAAAAATTATTGTAGTCATGCCAGAAAAGATCGCCACCAAAAATCCCGCAACAAGCATACCCAGGATCCTCGGAACATATGCGAGGACTGTAGCCCGCTCTTCACCTGTTTTTGAGATTATTTTTGGGGCAGCAAAAAAGATCCCAATCATGGTGCAGGTCTGTGTCAGGTATAACAAAAAGACGACCGGGTCTGAGAGGCCGAGATTTTTCAAAAACGGCGTAAGCGCTGTAAAGTAGATGTTACTTCCAAAGTAAAACAAGAGATTTGTCAAAAACAAAAACCCAATCTCGTGGGAGACTTTGCCCTTTAGTATGGTGAAGACGTGCTTGTAGTCGTGCAGTGCAGGTACCTTTGGGAAAACAAAGTGGTGGTGTAGTCTAAAGTGGCCAAAGGTGTCATGTATGCCGTGAATCGAGTGCGCAATGGTGTGTCGCTCTATGTGAAAATTGGTCTTGGTTATCTTGAGGCTGATTCCGAGTGCTATACATGTAGATGCCGCACAGACCAAAAAGTATTGACGGCCGTCAAAGTAAAGGCTCCATACTGCCCCAAGCACCATTGCTGCAAGACTCCCTATTGTTGCAAGAATCGAGGTTCGCGCAAAAAGCATGCTCCACTGGTTGTTTGGGCTGGTCTCCATGACAAGCATTTGTGTCACCTGGCTTCGTGCTACTAGAAAAAATCCCGTAATTGGCGATATGGCATAGATTGGCTCAATTTTTCCGGTATAAAATAGCCAGATAGAACAAAGCGCCACTATTGAGAATGATATCACCAGAACTGCCTTTTTTGCGTGATATTTGTCAAGAATTTTGCCCCAGAAAATCGCGCCAAGGGCTGCCACGCCATAATGCATGGCAGTTATTAGTGCTACTTCACTTATTCCACCACCCAACCGGATTACAAAGAGCGGTATTGCGGTGTGCAGCCCCTCGGCAGCTATGTTGATCGGGAAAATGAACCATATCCATTTTTTGCTAATCGGCTCCAATGTCATATAGCAAATCGTCCTACTAATCTACAATTAATTAAAGAAACATGTACAGAATTGTCGAAGATCACTGAGCGCCCATCGACATGGATTCGCTGAGATTTATGGTAAAGTTTTGCGCCTCAAGATCTGGCTCGTCATCACTGGAGGCATCTTCTTCCAGTGCAAGACCTTCTTCCAGAGATGCGCCGTCGCCCATGGAATCACCCATCATTTCGGTTTCTTCCATCATGGCATCGTCTGTTTCTTCCATTTGAGGAAGTGATGCCATCACATCATCTGTCATTTTAGCTAGTTCCTCGTGAGTAGGATCGTGGTCAGATACCCAACCCCATGCCAGCAACACGTCATAGCTTGACTCTTTTATGCAGACAGGCCTGAAGTTACTTGCCTTAAAGACAAGCTTTTGTCCGGTTTTGCACTGTACTTCATGCGGGTCAACGCCAGACATCAGTTGTTTTAGAGGAGCCATTGGCTCATCTGCCATTGTTTCCATTGTGTCATCGGTCTCTTCGGTCATTGTGTCATCGGTCTCTTCGGTCATTGTGTCATCGGTCTCTTCGGTCATTGTGTCATCAACTACGCCTTCTGTCACATTTGCGCCTGTTTCTTGGGCCAGAGTAGAAGGTATGGAGACAATCAACGAAAGCATAACCGCAAGCACGAAAAGCAGTTCTAGTTTTTGCATTAAATAAACTGGATTAGTTTTGCATTTAACCTTTTTGGCTTACGAGCGTGCAAAATTCAAGACTTAATTACCAAATATGTAAAGACGCCCAGTATGGTAAAAAGTGACTCTGAGACCTTTGGAGTGGAAAAAGGTTACGGCCAGCAGGCAGTGGAATGGTTAAATGAAGAAGCGAAGCAAAACCACCTGAATTTCGAGGCAAGGTTGTATGGGCACCAGGTAGATACACGAAATTTTGGTTCCTTTGAATTGTTTTCATGGATTGGTGACATTCAGGCTGCGAGAAAGCTCATAATCAAGGTAAGCAAGCGGTTTAGGATAAAGGTAATCGAGGGGGGCTACAAGACAAAAGAAAAGATCTTCAAGATTAAAAGACAGGATTATGGCGTGGTAAGAAAAGGTGAAAAAGTAATTGGACATTTGGAGTTTTCCTCACCAAGACTTGGTGGGGACTGGCAAATAGAAAACGAGGAGCTTCGCTAAAAACAAATAATCAATTTTGTAAAAAAAACCATGAAAATAGGAATAGTCGGGACTGGCCTGCTTGGGAGTGCGGTTGGGCTCAACCTTTTGGATAAAGGATATCAGCTGACAGCATACAACAGGACCATGGACAAGACAAGAAAGCTTGCAGACAGGGGTGCAAAAATAGTGAGCTCGCCAAAGGAGGTTGCTGAAAATTCCGACCTGGTGTTCACAATAGTAAAAAACGCAGATGCCGTCCGCAAGGTGGCCTTTGGAGACGCATGTATTGCGTGTGGAAAACACGATGCCCTGACTGTAGCAGACATGAGTACAATAAATCCAATCGATTCAAAGCAGATAGCCCGGGAATTCCAAAATCGTGGAATTTCGTTTTTGGATACTCCGGTGATGGGCGGACCAAACGTTGCAATAACAGGCGGCCTCGTAATGATGGTGGGAGGTGACATGCGAGTGTTTGAAAAATACCGCCAGATATTTGATGCAATTGCTGGCAAGGTCTTTTATTTGGGAGAAAATGGAACTGCTCATGCAGTCAAGCTTGCCATGAACATCCAAATAGCAATGCTTGCCCTGTCCATATCGGAGGGAATCGTGCTTGCGCGTGGCGCATCGGTAGATCCTGAGATATTTCTTAAAATCCTCAACTCCACATATTTTAAGACAGGAATGAGTGAGAACAAAGCCTACAAAATGATAGAGGGGTCGTTTGAGCCGACATTTACCCTATCAAATCTCAAAAAAGATCTGGACACAATAAACGAGGCGGCAGAGGCCTTTGGTGTGAGTCTCCCCATGACAAAGGCCGCAGGTGACGTGTTTGGCGATGCCGAAGAAGCAGGCCTTGGGCAAATAGACTATACCGGAATAATATCATATTTAGAAAAACGGGCCAGGTCAGGCTAGGTTTTTTTCTTTTTTTGGTATGCTCTGTATGTAAATGCCACTGCAAAGAACATGGCTGCAGATATTGCCACCCAGCCAAGAAACGGTGCGGATTGGAGTTCTGCCATATTTTGACCACCATAGGAATAACATAAATAGATTTGATAAATGAAAAACTGCATGCCTGAACTGATCTGCGAAGACTGTGGAAAAAGATTCTTCCATGAAAACGAAGATACACTCAAAATCGAGGTGGCAGTACACAAAAAATTCTGCAGAAAAAAACCCGGCCAGGCACACAGCTACATGCACAGGGACGCAAAACACATGGCGACATACGATGAAGAGCGCTCAAACGACGAGAAAGGCAAACCCATCCTAAAATGAATTAAGAACAAACACCAGATTATTTTTCAATGAATGGTGAAAACCACTTTTAAACCGGTTTAAAATGTTCACAATATATGAAATCCAGTGATGAATTGAGATCATGATGGTCAAAGTTTCATCCACTGGTCAGATCAGACTGCCTTCTGACATACAAAAAGAGACTGGCATTAAAAAAGGCGATGAAATTCTTGCTAAAAAAGGCAAAAGAATTCTGCTTGAAAAACAAGAAAGTGTTGCTAAAAAGTTTGAAGGCAAGATGAGCGATCCAGCAGTCTTTTCAGAGGGTTCACTTGAAAAAATATGGTTAAACAAAAAGGATGAAATCTGGAATCTATATCTAAAATGATTTCAGAGGAT
>SBBK01000107.1 GCA_005240025.1 archaeon | reverse complement strand
GTTTTGTAAAAGCAACCGGGGATTTGAAAAAAATCAAGGAGATCGAAGAGTCATGAATGTATTAAAAAAACTGGTGGAAAATTCACAAAAAGCGATAAAGGATGGCACGTATGAAATCTCAGAAACACTTGCCCAGTCAGAAACCGACCTAATTGAAGCCATCCGAATGAACAAACATGCATCACTAATTACGGAGGTCAAGTTCGCCTCGCCCTCGCTTGGACAAATTAGATGCGTCTCCGATCCAGCCCAGTTGGCAAAATCAATGGTCAGGGGTGGAGCACTGGCGTTATCTGTACTTACACAGCCACACATGTTCAGCGGATCACCGAAATATTTCATGGAGATCAGAAGGCAACTCAAGGTGCCCATGCTTATGAAGGACATAATAGTTGATAAAGTACAAATTGATGCAGCAAAAAAAATTGGAGCGGACTATGTGTTATTGATACAGTCACTGTTTGATTTTGGATATCTAAGGGAAATAGCCGAATTCATAGAATACGGACACAGAAAAGGACTAAAGGTTTTGGTAGAGGCACATACAAAAAAAGAATTGGGAAATTCGCTTAAAACAAATGCTGACATCATCGGGATCAACAACCGTAATCTGGACACCCTTAAGATTGACATCAACACCACGAAAAAACTACTCGATGGGTTTGAAAAAGACCGCATCATCATATCCGAAAGCGGGATCGAGTCACCGGATGACATTGTGTTTTTGAAAAATGCCGGTGCAGATGCGTTTTTAGTTGGTTCCAGCATCATGAAAAGTTCAGATATTGAACAAAACGTCAGGAGTCTTGTGAGAGCCATATGAAAATAAAATTCCCAAAGGACGGCAGGTTTGGAGAGTTTGGAGGAAAATACATACCTGAAACTCTTGTTCCCGCAATCGAGGAGCTGGAATCAAGTTACTTGAGATACAAAAATGACCAGTCCTTTAAAAAAGAGCTAAACTATTATCTGACCGAATACGCCGGCAGGCCCACCCCGCTTTACTATGCGAAAAATCTGAGCGAAAAAATAGGCGGTGCAAAGATCTATCTAAAACGCGAGGATCTTCTACATGGCGGTGCCCACAAAATAAACAATACTTTGGGCCAGGCGCTCCTGGCAAAACGCATGGGAAAGACCCGAATAATTGCCGAAACAGGTGCAGGACAGCACGGGGTGGCAACGGCAATGGCGTGCGCATGCCTTGGCCTCAAAGCCGAAGTGTACATGGGTCTCAGGGACACCGTCAGGCAAAGGCTGAACGTATTTAGAATGAATCTTCTTGGTTGCCATGTCCACACAGTAGAAAGCGGTTCCCAGACACTCAAAGATGCCATAAATGAGGCGATCCGGGACTGGATAACGAATGTAAATGATACGTATTACCTCCTTGGCTCCGCAGTCGGGCCGCACCCATATCCTGTGATGGTTCGTGACTTTCAGTCCATAATTGGGCGCGAAATACTACAGCAGATGAAAAAAATCGGCAAATCTCACCCAGACACTGTGATTGCCTGTGTCGGTGGCGGCTCAAACGCCATCGGGACATTTTATCCAATGATTGATACCGACACTGAAATAATTGGAGTCGAGGCGGCAGGAGAAGGATTGGAAACCGGGCACCATTCTGCGACGCTAAACGCCGGCTCAAAAGGAGTGCTTCATGGCATGATGACGTACCTGTTGCAGGACACGGAGGGGCAGATCAAAGAAACACATAGCATTTCTGCTGGACTCGATTATCCTGGTGTAGGGCCTGAGCATTCGTATCTAAAAGACACCAGGCGTGTCAGGTATGCAAGTGCCACAGATGACGAGGTGATCAGGGCGTTTTTGCTTTTGACAAAAACCGAAGGCATCATACCTGCCCTAGAATCAGCCCACGCAATAGCACATGCAGTAAAGATTGCAAAGAAAAAACAGAAATCAGATTCTATTGTTGTGACACTTTCAGGTCGTGGCGACAAAGATGTCGAAGTAGTTGAAGAATATGTCAAGAAAAACTTCTAGGATTAATAAAAAATTTGCTGAGCTTGCTCAGAAAAACGAAAAGGCACTCATCACATACCTGATGGTTGGATATCCAACACAAAAAAGTACGTTCGATGCAATACGTGGACTCATCAGAGGTGGGGCAGACATAATCGAGCTCGGATTTCCATTTTCCGACCCGCTGGCAGACGGACCTGTAATCCAAAACGCGAGTACCAGATCACTGGAAAAAAACATCAAGATGGGCCAGTTTCTTGCCATGGCCAGAAAAATTCGCAAAGAAAGCGACATCCCGCTGGTACTCATGACATACACAAACTTGCTGTATCGCAGGGGTTACGACCGGTTCTTTAAGGCAGCAAAAACAGCAGGAATTGATGGGGTCATCACACCAGACATGACCATTGAGGAATCAAGAGAATACCTCAAGGCGGCAAAAAAACACAAAATAGACACAATTTTTCTCGTTTCGCCCAACACCACAAAACCACGACTCAGAAAAATCGCCAGGCAGACCACAGGATTTTTGTATTTGGTATCAGTGTTTGGAACGACCGGCGTCCGCACTAAAATTCAAAATTATACGATCAACGCATTAAGAAATACCAAGAAAACTGTTGGTGCCGGACTTCCGGTTGGAATAGGATTTGGAGTTTCAACGCCAAACGACGTAAAACACTATGTAAAAAATGGAGCAGATGCGGTAATAATTGGTAGTGCGCTCATCAGATTGATCGAGAAAACTCCGGCATCAGAAATAGAAAGCAAAGTAGCAAATTTTGCAAGAAAGTTAAAGGCTGAGACCAAATAGGGTCATTTGGAATATTTGGCCTTTAAGCCAAGCAGGATCATATTAAGTGCTATCGTGGCGACGTTTGCACCTATGATCACAAGATCCTGTTTTTCTATTCCATAAACGATCCACATAGTCATTCCTGCCGAGATGAGGATCATAAGCAAATATGAGACATCACCAAGATGTTTTGTTTTGTATCCTTTTATTATCTGGGGGATGAAGCTTGCTGAGACCAGAGCACTTGCCACGCTTCCAAGCAAGGTCAGCCATACGCCTTCAAACATTTCTTTACAAGAAATTAAACCGAATTAAAATTTTGGTATAAACAATTAAAAATACCAATTTCCATCTGTAAATGTGCAGACAAAATTCATCTTTGTTACGGGAGGGGTAATGTCTGGTCTCGGCAAGGGCGTAGTGACGTCTTCGATTGCCAAACTTTTACAGCTGTCAAACCAAAAAGTTTCTTGCGTAAAAATCGATCCATACCTCAACTATGACGCAGGCACCATGAATCCAGTTGCCCACGGCGAGGTATTTGTCACAGACGATGGTGGCGAATGCGATATGGATATTGGCAATTATGAGCGATTTTTAAATCAGAACATCCCAAAAACTCACAACATCACCACTGCGCAGATTTATTCGACCGTAATTGATGCTGAGAGAAAAGGGGAATATCTGGGTGCATGCGTACAAATAATTCCACATGTTACTGATGAGATAAAACGCAGGATTCGCAACATTGCCCAAAGCGAAAAACTCGATGTGCTGGTAGTGGAGTGTGGCGGAACCGTAGGAGACATTGAAAGCCTGCCGTTTCTGGAGGCGCTAAGACAGCTAAGGCTGGAAGATGGCGCGCAAAATGTAATTTTTGTTCACGTGACGTTGGCACCATCACTTGATGTTGTAGGGGAGCAAAAAACAAAGCCGACACAGCACAGCGTCCAAGAACTTAGAAGGATTGGAATCCAGCCAGACCTGGTTGCGGTGCGATGTTCCGCCCCATTACATGAATCCACAAAAAAGAAGATTTCCATGTTCACAAATGTCACCATACGCGACGTATTCTCCTGCCATGACGTAAAATCGATTTTCATGGTACCGCAGATCCTGTATGACCAGGGAATAGTCGATACAATATTTACAAAGTTTGGCAAGGTTGGACTGGTGAACACATCTGCAAATTGGGACAGGTGGAACTCAATAGTAAGCTCACTTGACAGACAGGATGGCTACATCAAAATAGCAATGGTAGGCAAATACGTGACACTTGCAGACAGCTATGTCAGCGTAAACCACGCCCTAAAGCACGCAGGGGCAAAGATTGGCAAGTCGGTCTCAATTGATTGGATAGACTCCGAGACGATCAACGGCAATATTGAAAAACTTGACAAATACGATGGCATACTTGTGCCAGGAGGATTTGGGAATAGAGGTGCAGACGGAATAATCAAGACCGCCAACCACGCAAGAGAAAAAAACATACCGTATCTCGGCATCTGTTTTGGATTTCAGCTTGCTGCCGTGGCATTTGGAAGATTTGTTTGTGGTTTTGATGACGCAAACTCGGCAGAACTCGATGCCGGCACAAAAAACGCCATCGTGGACTTGTTGCCTGAGCAGAAAACCATCTCAAACATGGGCGGCTCACTGCGGCTTGGGGCCCACGAGATTTCAATTAAAAACAACACCATTGCACACAAAACATACGGTACAAGTGTAATACGAAGGCACAGGCACAGGTATGAGATAAACAAGGAATACCTGCCCGTCCTTGAAAAAAACGGTATGATTTTTTCGGCAGAAAGCGACGGCTCAAAGAGAATGGAGATTTTAGAGGTTCCAAAACACAGATTCTATCTGGGCGTGCAATTCCACCCGGAGTTCAGCAGCAGGCCAGGCTATCCAGAGGAATCGTTTGTGGCGTTTTTAAATGCGGCCACCAGCTAATCACTTTGATATTTCATATATTTTCTGACGAGCGTCACGAATTGAGACCTTTTTTTTGACATACCCCTTGTCAAGAAGATGGTGCAGTGCGAGACGGACCGTTCTATCTGGAAGCATGGTTTTTGCGGCAAGGCTTCTTTGGGTCATGGAGCCCTCATATTCTAGGGTTTTAAGAAGAAGTTTTGAACTTGGCGGCATATTCAACAGGTCTTCTGCCAAATGAACCTTTTTTGCAAGAGCCGAAACCGCAGTCGAATCTTTTTTCATTCTTATTATTTTTGCAGGGGGGACAGTCTTTGTACATTCGAGGACAGTATTTATTCGAAACCTGTCCGCACCATCAAGCACCACCTCGCAGTACATCCTGGATGAGACCTCATCTACAGATATAATGCTGGAATCACTCACCACCAGCGGTCGCCTGGTGATGTCTAGTGAGTTGACAGAGACGATTCCAAAGACCGGCGAGTCCTGAAAAATCATAGGCCCCCCTGCAGACATCGAGTATGCAGATGAGCCTATTGGTGTCGATATGATGACGCCATCACTGTTGTCATGCCACACCTCCTCGTTGTTTACACGCAGAACGTGTTCCATTAGCATAGCGCTCTTTGATGGAAATACGGCCGCATCGTTTAGTACCGGATAAACTGGCTTGCCATCTATTTTGACCCCGAGTCTTGTAAACTCGCTCGTTTCAAAGTCTCCCTTTTTTATCCTGCCAACATATGATGAGAATTCCTTGAGGTCGATTTGTGCCAGAAAACCGCTGGATTCCGACTCGCTTATACCAAGAACTGGAGTCTGCTGGTCTTGTGTCCTGTGAAAATAGTTTCTGACGCCTCTGTCGCCACCGGTCACAATTATGCAGTCTGTGTTCTTTCGCGATTTGGCACCAACATACACTGAGGAAATACCGCCATTGTCCAGCACGGTTTTAATTGTTTTCATTGCGTCGTCATACTGGCCGGAGCCGAATATCCCGATTTGCACAAGAAAATAACTAGCACATATAATAAAAGTCTAGATATCGGAAAATTTTATTGTGTTATAAAAATACGCTGCATTCGTTTCTGTTGCTCCCCGTGGAGGAACCTTGTCCAGGCCAATAAGGCCGGATTCCAATGCGGCCTGAGCGGCACCACCGGCAAAACTCAGTGCCCATAACGCATCTTTTTCCCTGATCAAGGTGCAGCAAAACGTAGCTGTGAAGATATCGCCAACCCCAACCGTGTCATAAATATCCATGTTTGGCAAAGTGATGGAATAACGCTTTCCTTTGTAAAACATGGAGACATCACGCTTGTTTGTATAAAGCAGATGCTCGATCCCGCTTTTTAGTAACAGTTTTACCCCGTCGATTTCTGTTGCTCCAGTCAAACAAAATATTTCATTTGGGTCGGATTTTAAAACGGAGACCTTTGTGAGATCCAAATCCGTCCTTTCAAAAAAAACCCTGTTGGACGAATCAACTCGCCGCAAAAAACCCTGAGGGTCGACAAAAACAAGATTGGCGTCTTTTTTTATTTTACCCAGTGTTTGATTTGAGATTTCATTAAAAACAGGGCTGACCAGAATGCCATCTGCATCAATTATTCTGTACGGTATGTCTGAGCAAATGTTTTGCAACCAGAGTGTCCTCTCAGAGCCGTGTATTTCCAGGATGAACCGTGTTGTTTGTTTTTCAGACAGCGCGTCGTCAAACCTGATCCTGTTTTTACGCAGCGTAGTGTCAAACGCAAAGTCAGGACCAAATCTGGTGCCGAGTTCGACATCAAAACCCATGTTTCTTGCTGCAAGCGAGCAGTAGCAGGCAGGTCCGCCCGTTCTTTCGTAGGAGTTTTCATCGATTTTTATTTTATCTATAGTACAATGCGAAAATATGCCAAGTTTCATTTTTTTCCATTATTTTGATGTTGATTTAGTTTTTTGCATTGAGTGGCAGGATTTACACATGATCTGGCCACGCTCCATTACAAGTTCCATGTTTGACCTCAGGCAGATGTGACACAGTCCCCTCATCATCACCCTTACCACATACTAGAATAAATCCGATTTGAGAATTGAGGAAAAAGAGATATTCTAAATTTTACCAAAAAAGGCATGAGAAAGCCATTTCTGGTGACCCTTGACAAGAAGCTTGTCACACTAGTAATGCTGGTTTCCCTTGTAGGCATAGGCACGACTATTGCTATTTCTTTTCATTACGCCAATCTCATAATTGTGGGCCGAACTATGGACCACCTCACAGGCGAATCCATCACGAGAGGCGATTCCATCAATGCAGTACTGAACTCCAAAGTTCAGCAGATTCAGGTGATAGGCACAGACCCGATGATTGTCAATCTCATCAAAGAGCTAAACCTAATAGAAGACAGCGATGCGCTGGCTGCAAAAATATCGGATAGGAGGATTGATTTTTTGATACAAATTCAGGCATTTGAGATAAGTATAGGCGGTGCAAATGACCTTGAAAATGTGGAAATAGTAAGTGCCGATGGAAAAAAACTTTTTTCGCTGATAAACAGGAAGGACAAGACGGATTTTAAAAACAATCCGATTTTTCTAGACGGGCTGGAAGGGCCATATACCAAAATTGTGCAGGGCAAAACCAAAAGACAGTTGCTTGTTGTCACACCAATTTTTGACAACCAGAAGGAAAGGCAGGTGATCGGTGTTGCCATAGTCACATCCACCACACAATCAATTGATCAAATTTTATTAAGCAGGCAGGGTCTTGGTGCCACCGGCGAGTCGTATCTGGTAAATGAAGACAGCGTGATGATTTCGGAATCACGCTTTATTGAGAATGCGGCGTTTACGCAAAAAGTAGATACGACACCAGTAAGGAAGTGTTTTGAAACTAACCAAAACCATGCCGGGATATATGATGACTACCGTGGTATCTTGGTCTTTGGCACCTCAAACTGCATGGATGACCTTGTTCTTTTAGTAGAGATCGATAATGACGAGGTACTCCAACCAGTATCTAACCTGCGTGAAAAGATTATTGTTTTGGGTGTGATGATAACAATTGTCGTGGGTATTGCGGCATATTTTGTTTCCAAGCTTCTCTCAAGACCGCTAATCAAGTTGCGTAATGCGGCAAACAGAATAGCGGAAGGGGACTTTGACGTCAGAACCAATATCAAAACCAGAGATGAAATCGGGCAACTTTCCATCTCCTTTGATCAGATGGCAGAAAAAATTCAAGACTCGCTGCTAAAAATTCAAGAACGCGAGGAAATCATCAGGCATCAAAAAGACATATTGTTGCAGTTTTCTCAATACAGCTCAAATTATTGTGTTTGTTTTGTAGACATAGTGGGCTCAACCAAACTAACAGCCAGGCTCAGCGACGTACAGACAAGCAGGTTTTACGCCATATTTTTGAACTCGGTGGCAACCATAATTGCTGAAAACGGGGGCGTCGTGGTAAAGAACATTGGAGATGCGTTGTTGTATTATTTCCCAAAAACCGATATCGACGACATACAGCCGTTTGAGGGGATGCTCCAGTGCTGCATGAAAGTGCTTGGAGCAAGAGAAATGATCAACGAGATGCTTGTCAAGGAGGGTTTGCCCGGGCTGGACTACAGATTGAGTGCAATGTTTGGCCCCGTCAGGGTAGCAATCGTGGCCACATCGTCAATTGATGATATTTTTGGTTCGACGGTAAACGCATGCTCCAAAATTAACTCGCTTGCCATCCCCAACACAATGGTAATTGGAGAGTCACTGTATGAAAAAGTCAAGGACATAAAATCATACAGTTTTGAAAAGTTGACCACATATACAGTCGATGCCGGAAATACATTTGCAGTCTATTCTGTCAGACCAAAGAACCGTGATCAGCACTAGGCACAGGACAAAACCACACCAAGAATATAAAGAGGCCACTTGAAGGAGATTCATGCCTTTAAAGCGCGCCAGCCGCGGACGACGAAAGGGTGGCAAGGGTTCATCTGACCGAATCCAGTGCACAAACTGCGGCGCAACAGTTCCAAAGGACAAAGCAAAAAAGGTCACCTCAAGACTCAGCCTAGTAGAACAATCCCTTGCAAGGGAACTCAGGGCCCAGGGTGCATACATTGCAGCTCCCACGGTTCTCAAGTGGTATTGTATTTCGTGCGCAATTCATTTTGGCATACTAAAGATCAGGTCTGCCGATTCCAGAAGACAGGCGGGAAGACTTTACTAATTATTCCTGAATGTTTTTTGATGTTACTATAATTCTTTGAATAAATGTTATTGCCGCAATTATTACAACAATTATTACCGCATACTGCATGAAGCCGGCAATCCCAAGTATTGCAATTATCAGTAATCGCTCCGCCCTTTCTCCTATTCCTATTCCCTGCAGTTTTACTCCAAGGGACTCGGCCCGTGAGCGGGAATAGCTGACCATCAACGAAAGTGTTATTGCCAAAAAGACCAGGTATGCTTCCGCAAAATTCCCAATCAGAATGCCAAGGAAGATGGCGACCTCGGCGACTTTATCGAAGACAGAGTCCAGAAATCCACCTTTCTTCGAGGTTTTTTTAGTAAAGCGCGCGACTTGGCCATCTACGACGTCAAAAAAACCAGAGGCCAGCAGCAAGATGCCTCCAATCACTGGAGCATAAGAGAGTTGTGGATTTAGACCATATACGATTGCTGCCAAAAACGCAAATCCAAGACCAACTGCAGTCCAGAAGTTTGGAGAAAGCCCTGTTGAGGCAAATCTGCCCCCCAGCCTCTCAAGGTGAGGTCTCAGTGAGTCCCGTAGGTTGTTTAGCATGAACTTTCCTTGTTTTATGGAACTAACCTAATTAATATTCATGGCAATCATTGTTGACATTAGTTTTGCGGCAAGCGAAGCTGTGGCGCCGTTATCGTATAACGGATTAAGTTCTACGATATCTGCGCATGAGATTTTATGGCCATTCATTGCATAAACCATATCAAACAACTCCCTTGATGTCAGCCCAACTGCTTCAGGATTTCCAACACCTGGGGCAAACGCAGGATCCAGGACATCCAGGTCAAAGCTTACATACGTCCTTTCAAATACCGAAAGCGCATCCCTGATGAGTTTTGGTCCCATGCCTTTTCTAATTTCGCTGTCGGAAATTGTCTTTATATGGTGCTCCCTGAGAAACGCAAGCTCTTCTTTTACAAAAGAGCGTGCGCCAACATGAAGGATGTTTTCTGCACCTCGTCTTTCAACGATTCGCCTCAAGTATGCCGCATGGCTCAATGCGGAGCCGGCATAGCCATCTCTGAGGTCATAATGCGCATCAAAGACAACATAGCCGGTACTCTCTGGAAAGCCGGTGTATGTGCCAAGTGTCAGGGAATGCTCACCGCCCAAAACTATCAGCAATTTGTTTTTTTTGCATAGCTCACTTGCCAGCTTGTTAACCACGATTGTCATTTCATTTACGTCTACGGTCTGTTCTGTGTTTCCAAGATCTTCAATATTTACAGATTCCAAGTCGATGCCTATTTCCGGATTGAATATCTCGATATTGTTAAAGGCGTTACGTATTGCGTCTGGCCCAAATCCCGTCCCAGGTTTGTAGGAATGTGTTGAATCAAAGGGAACCCCAAATACAATTGCCGAAGGCTCGCCTTGCTCATTTGGGCTAATAATTTGCGGGCTTTTGTTAAGGTATAATTCCAGATAACTCAAATTCAGTATTTGTCAACTGGAACCAGAAATAAACTGATTGATTCAGATTACATCAGAAAAGCCAGTATGGCCATCCCACGCTACAAAGCCGGCGAGCTTTTTCTTGCGCAGGTTTGAGCCACCTTCAACCTGATGTATTATGATTTGAGGAGAAAATGGTTTTTCGAGCAATTCGAATTTTTTATCTCGATGCAGGTCGCCTAGCTTGTGCAAAACATCGTTGCCAAATGCGGTCGCAAATATGATTCTCTGATTAGGTCGCAGTTGCAAGATTTGCTTTGCAACATCGATTCCCGTCATTCTTGGAAGGTCGTAATCAAGAACAACGGCATCAAAGGGGTTGTTGTTTGGGCCTGCCTTTCTTAGTTTGTCCATGTATGTGTTTACACAATCGATGCCGTTTGTTGTAATGACGACATTATGACATCTGGCTTCGAGTGTGGTTTTGTACATGAGACAGGTAGACTGGCTGTCCTCAGCCACCAGAATATCCATGATTTGATATAAAAAAGGAATATAATTTCTGCCAGTGTGTCGTTTTTAAACGAGCTTATACCATGATTTGCGGTCGCTTTGAAAGGTGCCTAGTCAGATTTAGCTTTGCGAAGGGCTTGTCTTTTGTTTGGGCCTTGATTTCATTTACAAAATCATCAAAGGCGAGATTTTTGACATCGCCAGACATTCTGTCACGCACGGCCAGATTCGATTGATTGACTTCTTTTTCCCCTATGACTAGGCTGTATCT
>SBBK01000213.1 GCA_005240025.1 archaeon | reverse complement strand
CAAGGTCGCCAAACATCAGATCAAAGGACTCGGAGATCTTGGGATCTGCCCTGTTCACCTTGACGTAAAATGGCTTTGGGCCAGTAGGCCAGTCTTTTATAAAATAAAACCCATCCAGGCCAATCTTTTTCAGGTTTGAGGGATACAGGTCATCTCCCCATTCTGTCTTTGCCCCCGCCTTTTGCATTTTTGATACCAACTCTGAATATGAATACCTAGGTATCGAATCCGGAATTTGCGGAATTACAAATTCAGAGTCCTGGTTTTCTTTTGCATAATTTTGGACTGTTTTTATTGAGATTTTCATTATCTGTTCGATTCTCTGCATCACATCATCATAGTCCACATATGCTTCTTCCAGGTCTATTGATATTGCCTCGGAGAGGTGTCTGTTTGTTCTGGATGGTTCGGCTCTAAATATTGGTGCAATCTCGAAGACCTTTTCAAAGCTCATCGTTAGCTGTTCTTTGTATAGCTGGGGCGACTGGGCCAAGAACGCCTCCTTGTTGTAATAAAATATCGGAAACAGTGCTGCCCCGCCTTCGGTTGCCGTCGCAATCATTTTCGGCGTGTTGATTTCCAGAAACCCGTTTTCATAAAAATAATCCCGAATTGATTTAAGGACGAGACTTCGTGCCCTGAAGATATGCTGCAGGGGTTTTCGTTTAAGGTCGATTGGTCTGACCTCAAGACGGGTGTCTATGTTTTTGATTGTCTTTGCATACGGCTCAAAAGGCGGTATTTTTTCAACTTCAGAAAAAACCCTCAGATTCTTTGGCATTACTTCTATTCCACCCGGTGCCTTCTCAGACGGTTTTACCACGCCCTTGACTGCAACAGATGAGTGGGGTTTTAGCTGTGAGATTTTTTGGCGTACCTCGTCCGGGCAGATTCCTGCCTTTGCCACCACCTGAATTTCGCCTTCTTTGTCTTTTAGCATCATAAATGAGATATTACCATGGCCCCTGACGCTCAGCACCCAACCCATGACCGTCACATCCGTATCTGTGATCTTGGGTGTGAGCTGGTTTGAGTAGTGGGTTCGGCGCCATTTTTCTAGCTCAGTGTCAATCATGTGTATTTTGGTCAATACCCACCGTATTTATTTTCTGACATACTCCCAACCCTAAAGGGTTCGGGGTTCTACAGTCACCGGCATCCCGGCGTTGCTGTTTTGCGGGGTATCGGTGCTCCCATTGCACGAATCGCTTTGTTCGCGCAACCGATCCATGATATGTGCCAAAGGCACAATGCGATACCGGATTTCCGATATTAAATGCCGCATTGACATCCGCATGGTCTGCGTGTCCGCATTTGACACACTGGAATCTCTTTTGTTTTCGGTTACCCGGAGACCTGCATCTGGAGCAGCTCTGAGACGTGTATGCGGGTGCGACGTAGGCGACCTCTATCCCCCGGGATCTGGCCCTGTACTGGACGAATTTCTGTAGCTGATGGTACGACCAGCTGTTCAGGGAATATCGGAAATGTTTGTGATGCATTTTGTTTTGCCTGATATTTGTTAATTTTTCAAACCGGATTCCACATTTTTCTGATACGGCAATATCTACCAGTTTTTTGATATCTTGTGGTTTAGTGACCTGATGATGTTTTTTTCCCGGTGTTTTATCTGGCGCAGGAGCTGGGATTTTCCCTGTTTTTGCAGTTTTGCCCGAATGCCGCGGTATTTTTTGCGGGTGTGGATTGCCATCTTGCCGGGCTTGTGGATTTTTCCGGTGTGATGTATGGTAACTACTGCGCAGTGTCCTGTGGTGTTGCAGTCGACACCTATGAATCGGCTTGCCGGCGTGGTTGCGGGTTCGGCCATCTCGACTGATACGTGGGCAAACTCTTTTCCTGTCTCTATTTGTTTTATTTTTGAAAAATCTGGCAGGTACTTGTAGTTGAGGGCCAGATCAGGGCATGGGATTTTTGCTGTTTTGGTCATATCATCATGTTTGATGGACTGGGTGTGCCGTGTGTTGACATGTGTGTTGCGCTCGCTTTCATCCAGACCCGAAAGGGTTCGGGCTTTCCCGCTCGCAATTTGTAAACGCAACAAGAAGGATGTGATGTCAGGAATTTGGAAATTAACGGAGAAAAATTTGAATATGCTATGGCTGGCTGGATGTACTGGCAAAAATGTTGTATGTGAAAGGTAATTTCCAAACCACAAACTGATTTTACATCTTTTTCTTTCCCAATTTGTTATGACTTCATTTTTAACAGGTCGATCAGGCTGGTACTGTCTACAATGCAATCAAAGAGGTTGCATACCTGATTAACAGAGTCTTTTCTTCAGTTGAAATAACAAGTGGTGATTTCAAATGATTTATTCATGTGTGGCTGGTTTTTTATGGCAAGTTGAACAACCAGAAGCTTATGCAAGAATCACAAAAGAATCATGCGAGGTTGTGGCTGAAAGACGGTGTATATATGGGAATAACCTTCGTACCATGTCACATTTGATTTTTAAACCCAGTCAATTCCGTACCAGCAATGGCAACACGGGCGCAGATCCTGATCCCAATCGGTATTGCGGCACTCATTATCGGCATTGCAGGGATGCTGACCATCCCCAAGGACATAAAGCTTGAGCAGTCCGAGTTCCCGCGGGGAATGGTAAAGATTGATGATGTTGTGCTCCAGGTCCAGCTTGCAGACACAAAACCACTGCAGACGCGGGGCCTGATGTTTCAGGAAAAACTCCCCTACAACCAGGGTATGCTGTTCATTTTTGAAGATGTGGACGTGCGCTCAATGTGGATGCTAAACATGCAGTTTGCCCTGGACGTTATCTGGTTTGACGAGCAGGGAAAGGTAGTCCACATACAAAAAGACACCCAGCCATGCAAGTCAGCCCTTGAGACTGCCACGTGCACATTTACAAACGGCAAGCCGGCAAAATACGTCCTTGAGGTAACGTCCGGCTTTGTCGACAGGTTTGGCATTACGGAAAATTCGGTACTGAAGATACTGTCCATATGATTGGAAACGCTTATCTGATTTACAAAAAATCAGAAAAAACATGAACAAGATTTTTTATGCCGCCGGGGGCGCCGCCGCAGCCCTGGTAATTGTACTGGTATGGTCGGGCACTGGTCCTGATGCCAAACCCTCCTACGCAGATGCAAACGCCCGGCTAAAAACCAGGCTGGCCGAACACCAAATATCAATGTCGTCGCCCATCAAGCTAAAAGAGCAAAAAGACATCGACGAGTTTTGCCGCTTTTTTAAAAATCCGGATCTGCAAAGACTCGTCCTGTACTGCACCTCAACTGAACTAAAAGACCAAACAGGGGAGTTTCTCGGCAACATTCACATGGTGGGTTCAGCAGACTCTCCAAAAATAACACTCACACTTCTCCAGTCTGATAAAACAATGGCCAACCTCGGTACTGTCAAAACCGTTTTTGAGTCGGTCATAAACACAGTCTGCGACTGCTGGCAGCAACAAAATCCCGGGGGCATCTCCATTTCGCAGTGGGTTGACGGGCTGCGGGAATTCCACCTCGGGGACACAAAAACCCACAGCAAATCCAGGGAGGTCTCACTTGGGGGCAAAACACTCCAGCTGGAACTCACCGAAAACCCGGATGGGTACCTGTGGCAGCTCTTCATATACACCTAGCTTGTCCGGCCCAAACAGACAGCCTGTTATTTGCTAAAATCCAGCCAAAAAAACGGACAGGGTTCGGTAATGCAGTGTGCTGAGGATGCGGGCAAAATCAGGAGACTGGAGCAAGAAAAACAAAATCTTGCAAAACAAAACGAAATCCAGCAAAAAGCACTGGTTCACCTTGAGCGCAAACTCGCCAGATTCGAGGAGGTAAAAGAGCAGCGCGACTGGTTGCTGGACGAAATGACAAAAAAGATAGGCGAGCTTGGCCGTTTTCAGTCCGAGCTTTTCAGGTCGGAGAGGCTCTCGGCAATTGGCGAGATCTCTGCAAGGATTGCCCACGACATGCGAAACCCGCTTGCCATCATAAAAAACACAGTCGAGCTTCTCAAGATAAAGCATTCCGCAAAAATCCCGCCTGAGTTGCTGGACCTTTTTGCAACCATAGACGGCGCCTCATCAAGGTTGGTCTTTCAGCTTGACGACGTCCTGAACTTTGTGCGAAGCTCGCCACTTTCATGTGAGGAATGCTCGCTTTTGGAAACACTCGACTCCGCACTTGAAAAAACAATCATTCCAGACGAGGTTAAAATTGTGCGTCCTGCAAACGACGTCCACCTGGTTTGCGACGGCGAAAAAATCGAGGCCGTCTTTACAAACCTGATAATGAACGCAATCCAGGCAATGGAAAACCGCGGGACAGTAGTAATTAGTTTTGAGGACTGTGGCGATGCCGTCACATTTTCCGTCGAGGACTCCGGGCCCGGCATTCCGCAAGACAGAATGGAAAAAATCTTCGAGCCCCTCTATACTACAAAATCCCGGGGAACCGGACTTGGGCTGCCGGCAGTAAAGACAATTGTAGCACGGCACCTGGGGTCAATTTCTGTGTCTAATGGGCCGACGGTCTTTTCGGTCAGCCTGCCTAAAATCTGACGGCAAGATTCAATACCAATGCGGCCGGTATTGCAAAAATGTTTGAAAATCTGTGGCTCGTGCCCCTTGGATTTGTGGCCGGAGTCATTGGCTCAATAATTGGCCTTGGCGGCGGGATAGTGGTGGTGCCGGTCCTGACCTTTCTTGGACTGGCGCCGACGGCGGCAGCAAGCAGCAGCCTTTTTGCTGCATTTAGCAACTCGGTGGCATCGAGTGCATCATATGCAAGACAAAAACGCATAGACTACAGGACAGGCCTGAGCCTCGGGCTGATGTCTGTACCCGGGGCAGTCCTCGGGGCGTTTGTCTCATCTGAGGTAACACCTGAGATATTCAAAATTTTGTTCGGGCTGGTGCTTTTTGCGTCATGTTATTACATTTTTGCCAGGCGGAGCCTTGAGACAAAAAAATCCCAAACAAGGCAAATGCTGGAGCTGTCTGCTGGAATAAGTTTTTTTGCGGGGATACTTTCCAGCTTTTTTGGCATAGGCGGCGGAATTGTGTTTGTGCCATTGATGATTCTGGGCCTTGGCCTCCTGGTAAAGACCGCCACTGCGACATCACAACTGATCCTGCTTTTTTCGTCGGCGTCTGGAATG
The DNA here is from genome assembly GCA_005240025.1 of archaeon. Classification (GTDB taxonomy): domain Archaea; phylum Thermoproteota; class Nitrososphaeria; order Nitrososphaerales; family Nitrosopumilaceae; genus Nitrosotenuis. The sequence goes on along the minus strand of SBBK01000213.1, from coordinate 36 downwards.
GCATCACATCTAATTTTGGGGCACGCAAATTTTGAT
>SBBK01000009.1 GCA_005240025.1 archaeon | reverse complement strand
CACCTGTTTGCCTTTTATCAAATGATGTGTCAGAATCAAAAAGTGTTTCAGCCTTTTCAACGAGTGTCGTGGACACAACGTAGCTGTGATGGTCGTTTTCAGATATCGCGGTTTGATATGCTTCATCAGATACTCCAAGAATGCTTGAAATTACAGGTGGCTTAGCAGAACTCCGAAATCCGGACAGCAGGAATTCTGCCGATTCAATGTCGCCAAGTATTTGGTTTTTGTCCGCAGTTTCTCCGATTTTGGAGTGAATATCAAGCAGCAGCAAGTGCAGTTCGTCTACAGATTCGATGTTGCTTTCCCTAAGAATGCCTATTTGTTTGCTGTAGAAATCCGTAGTAAATTTAGAGTATTTTTTTGCCCCATCAAAATCCGAATTTATCAGGCTTGATCTGGTGAGCTCAAATCATTTTTCAGTGAATTGAAATTGAAAATGGCAGAAAAAAACGATTTTGTTCACGTAGGCAAACTAATCACGACAATTCAGCGTGATCTTACCGGAACCGATTCAGCAATGTCTGATCAGGGCAGTCTGTATGGCGTGATACGACAACTATATGCTCAAACATTATTGGAAATACAAAATAACAATTATGCAAAAGCAGAGGAACATGTGATTGCTGCGTATTTGGATAATTTCGAGTACCTTGAGGCAGACATCGAAGTCGTTGACAGGGATCTGCTGCACACGATGGAAATAAACATGCGCGAAAAACTCCGCGCGATGGTAAAGGAGGAAAAATCGTTTGATGAAATCAAGGCCTTTATCGACGACCCAATACTGAAAGATCTTGCCAAAGCAGAAGGCATGGTTGTGCATGAGGGCCAGGATTTGCCCTCAAACCCATCCGTAGCGCAGACTGCACCTGATCTGAAGCAGATGGGAGATGCAAGCGCTGAACAAAAATCAGGCGTAATGAATGAGGTCGACTTTATTCGAGCCATGTTGCAGACAATGCTTTTACAGTACAGGGAAGGCAATTACCCGGCAGCGTTTACGTCTGCACGCACCGCGTATCTTGATAGCTATGAGCACGTGGAGATACCTCTGCGTGCAATAGATCCGGATTTTACACTCGAAGTCGAACTCCAGTTTGCAGATCTCAGGAATCTTATCAACCAAAGGGCCGAATATGAAAAGGTTGAGGAAGCGACAATCAAGGTCAGACGAAGTCTTGATGAATCTGAAAGGCTTGTCACCGGGACGGGCCATCTTGCGCCGGCTATTGCATTCACATCATCATTTGCAGTGATCTTTAGGGAAGGTCTTGAGTCTGTTTTGATTTTGGGCGCAATCATTACTTATTTGGAAGCGTCAAGAAACACGAAATTCAAACCGTTTGTGTATTATGGAGTGGTCATAGCACTCGGGGCTACTGCCGTGACCTGGTTTATTGCGTCATATTTGATAAACATCTCTGGTGCAAACCGGGAGCTCATTGAGGCAATTGCCGCGCTTTCTGCCACGGGGGTCTTGTTTTATGTGAGCTTTTGGATACTAAACAAGATCGAGCATAAAAAATGGATGGAGTTTGTAAAGGCAAAGGTCTGGCAGGCATCCACCACTGGCGGCACCATTGTGTTTGTCATGCTTGCGTTTTTTACGGTGTATCGTGAGGGATTTGAAACAGTTCTCTTCTATGAGGCAATGTTTGGATTTGCCAGATACATGGAAACGTATGTTGCTCTTGGATTTGTACTGGGACTTGCCGTGCTACTTGGAATTTATTATGTGACCAGAAAAATCGGAAAACGCATTCCGCTCAAAATGTTATTTGCGCTTACAATGGGAGTTGGCGCATATCTCTCGATTGCGTTTTTGGGTAACGCAATACGGGAACTGCAGACACTTGACGTCGTTCCATATACCAATCTTCTTGGAACAATTCCAAGACTTGATATCAACATGGCAAAAATGACTGGCATATATCCAACGCTTGAAACGCTCATCTCACAGGCAATCTTGCTTGGGGTATACCTTACCGCTGCATCATATGTACTTGTGTTCAGGCCAAAAAGGGAACAAAAAATAGCATCCATGCGTAAATCCAGAAGGGTAGACGAGTTTGAGACGCATTAGGGTGGGCATTGATGTCGGGGGCACGTTCACAAAGGCAGTGGCAATAGACATCAAAACCGGCCAGATTGCTGGAAAATCCACTACTCCTACCACACACAGGTCTCAAAGGGGCGTGTCTGAGGGGATAATCACCGTACTGTCTTCGCTATTGGAAGAATCGAAAATTCACCTGTCGGAAATTGAGCTGATAGCGCACAGCACCACTCAGGCAATCAACGCATTGTTAGAATCGGACACGGCCAAAGTTGGCATAGTTGCAATGGGCGTGGCCCCGGAAAAAAACGAGGTAATCAAAAGAACCAAGCTTTCCAATGCTACATTCAATTCTGATCAAACATTGAAAACAGAACATGTCTTTTTGGACACATCGCGTATGATCTCAGATGCCGAAATACAGAAAGTAATTGAGGATCTCAAAAGTAGGGGCGCCCAAGTAATAGTTGCAACAGAGGCGTTTGGTGTCGACGATCCTTCAAATGAAATGTTTGTCATGAAAAATGCAATGCAAAATGAGATCCCGTCTACTGCATCGCACGAAATATCTGGAATCTACGGTCTTGAAATCAGGACACTGACTGCGGCCATAAACGCAAGTGTACTTCCAAAAACATTCGAAGTTGCAAATTTTGTAGAGGATGCCATAAGGGAAGCAGGAGTTACTGCGCCGTTGATGATAATGAAAGGAGATGGCGGTGTGACAAACATGGATACGTTTCGCACAAAACCGATCCTGACCGTTCTTTCGGGGCCGGCAGCCAGTGTCGCGGGTGCCTTGCTTCACCTGAAAATAACAAACGGCATTTTTGTCGAGGTTGGTGGAACCAGTACCAACATATGCATAATTAGAAACGGCAAGCCGGAAATTCGTTATGTCACCATAAAGGACCATCCTACGTGCATTCGTTCTATGGATGTGCGGATTCTGGGAGTGGCCGGCGGGAGCATGATAAAAATAAAAGACGGGCGTGTCTGGAAAGTCGGGCCGCGCAGTGCGCACATCGCAGGCATGCGTTATGCCTGTTTTGCTGATCCGGCAGTTCTCAAAAAAGGCACGCTCACACTTGTTCGGCCAAAGGAAAGCGACACGGAGCCATACGTTGCAATCCAGTGCGCGGATGAGGCCTTTGCCATCACAAATACGTGTGCCGCCAACGCACTGGGAATGATTCCAATGGACGACTACTCTTATGCGGATCAGATGTCGGCAAAAATTGCAATGGAATTACTCGGAAAAAAACTTGGCATTTCAGGCCCGGAGGTCGCAATGTCAATTATCCAGACTGCCTCATTTGAGATTACAAAAACCGTATCAAAAATAATCAAGGAATTCAAAATGGATAAAACAAAAACCCAGATAATTGGAGGTGGCGGGGGTGCATCTGTACTGGTACCTTTTGTTGCAAAGCAGCTTGTGGTACCATATCAAAAGGCAGAGCATGCAGAGATCATATCCTCTATTGGTGTGGCATCATCGATGATTCAGGAAGAAATTGAGCATACGATAGCAAACCCATCGCCACAGATAATTTCAGAGATGCACAAAAAAATACACGCAATAATGATTGACAGGGGCGCAGTCCCTGAATCGATCGTCATAAGCAGCGAGTATGTTGCCGAAAAGTCTCTGCTCCGTGTGTCGGCTACTGGAAACGTCGAACTCGACAGCACAGAAAACGCAAAAAATGTCTTTACTCTAAACGAAGCAATAGTGAGAGCAAGCGAGATAATGAAAATAGGCAAGGACCTTGTGGAGCTTGGCTTTGAGACTGATCATTATTTTGTGTTTGTGGGTCATGTGACAGAAAAGAAACTGTTTAGCAAGAAAAACAGGCACCACATCCTGGTTTTGGACAGGTTCGGCAGGCAAAAGCTCTCCCTCAAAAGCGGCAAGGTTTTCCAGGGGGGCAAAATCTCAGTTCATGAGGAATTGGATGAGTTTTTGGAATCCAGGGGAACAGATATTGCGCCCCAAGTTTACCTATTAAATAACCTCAAGCTGGTTGATCTCTCAAGCCTGACATCATCCAGCCACATTCTCAATGCCGTACAACAAGAACTTGATGATTCGGAAAAAGCAGCCATCATAGTGGAGACAAGCTAACCTATCCATTGCAAATCATTATAGTGAATTCATCTTCGCAACATAGATTTCTGATAAACTAGGGTGCAGGTCTGCACTTGCCTGTGAAATTAAACTGGGTGATGTACTTGTTGCCAAGATCAGTAATTACCATCATGGTTGTGGCATTTTTCCTGTTGGTATCGGAGACCTTGGCAGTGCTTATCTGGGTGTCATTTTGAATCCTGAACTCTTTTGATGTACCGGATGGAATCCCAGGCAGTCCAAACCCTGCCTTTGATGGGCCTAAGAAATACGTGCTGTTGTCGGTTTTCGTGTTGTTCATCCAAAAATCTTTTGTCTCTGTTACATTTGTAGGACCTTGTCTGTATAGCATGAATGACGAGATTCTGGCTGCATCAGGCCCAGTGTTGTTTAATCTGATGACTATGTAGTCAATATGGGTTCTGTTACTGGGGTCTACAGGATTTGAGGTTCTGAGATACTGGCAGTGTAAGATTTCAAATGTCAGTTTTTCAAAATTTCTGTCATGTTGGAGATCGGCAACATTGATGTGCGTCTTAGTGAGGGATACTTGCTGGGAGCTCAGTGAGATAAACGCAACTGCGAT
>SBBK01000072.1 GCA_005240025.1 archaeon | reverse complement strand
GTGCGGGATTCTGGACAAACCGAGGAATTGTTGTACACATACATTCATGTAAAAAAATCAACAAAGGTCAGCAGTTCTGGGAGTAAGTATTTTGCTCTGAATACGGCGTAATCACTGATCCACGAGTCTGAGTATTTTGGGCTTGCAAGAAAATTTGGTATAATGCCTTCAGCAAAAACACTGCTATTAGATCCTGCCGTGATCTTGGCATATCAAGTTCTATTAACCACGCAAATGATCACCCTTTTCAAATTTTTCCAGTGTTGAGTATGTCCATTCTGTCATGGCGTCCCAATCTGGAAGTGATTTTACATATGCCTTCGCATTTGCCCCGGCTGTAGTTATTGACTCCTCATTCTCTATCATCTCCGCAATTTTATTAGCAAAACTTTCTGCAGTGGGTTTTATAGTAAGCGCATTGCCTGCAACTATCTCGGGAATGCCGCAAACGCTGGTAGTGATGACTAATTTACCAAGCGCCATGGCTTCTAGTATGATTAGTGGTGGCTCATTCCATACATATTTGGTAGGAATTGCCACTATGTGCGACGAACTCAAATGATTTGCCAACTGTCTCCTCGTCAGAACTCCCGCAATGATCTCGACTTCTTTTACAATCCCAAGCTTTTTTATTTTATTCTCAACCAAAAGCCTATCTCTTTGGGGATTATCGGTTCTTAATAAAAAAAGAAGCTTTACACTTTTTCCACGGCTCTTTAATAGGGCAACTGCCTCAAGAATTATGGTGGCACCTCTTATGGTATCTACCGGCCCAGCATAACATACAACAAACTCGTCAGACGCGGCTACATCATCTGCACTTAAATCGGATTCAAAAAACAACGGTGACGTAATAATTTTTGTTGGATTTACACCCAGACTGACCAGTCTATCTGTTACTGTTCTAGTTGATGATATTATTCCAGTAATGTGTTCTGTGTTTAGCTTTGAAACCACACGATTAAAGGGGTAAAAGGCAGTTGCTAGTTGTAGTCTGTGTTGCAATACCTCACCTATGGATAAGTTTCTTAATTCGCTTGGCAAGATGTGTAGAGAGCTAATGTGTAAAACCACGGGAATGTCAAATTTGTTTTTCTCCATGTATGTTCCGCTATACGGGTTACCAAGCCAGTACAGTATGTCTGGCGAGAACGACATTATGGATCTTTTTGATTTATCATCCAAATTGCGAATGTCCTTCTGCTCAAGATTGATTATGTTTACATTGCTAAATTTCTCAACATCACAATCTGACGTAATTATGGCTGTGTCGATCCCACGGGGCTCTAGCCTTGTAGCTATTTCGTATATCTGGCGCCAAGGGACATGAATGGCAGTGTATGAGTTAAACTCGGGCGCGACAATTGCGATCCTCCTGATCATTTTTCTAATTCAAAATTTACACGATTTAACTGTAGTGAGAAACGGGGCAAATATGGTGCCTTCATAAGGCAGTGTGAGACTATTAAACTATGGATAAAGTCCAAGCAATAATCTTGTGCGGTCTTGACGGCTCAGGAAAATCTACTCAAGCCAAAAAGCTAATCGAGTATTTGGGGAGAAAGAAAATTAAAACCAAATATCTGTGGCTGCGCGCACCAAACAGACTGAGTCTGCCGCTCATCATTCTTCTTCGAATTACTGGAATTTTCTATTCTCAAAAATCCGCATCAGGAAAGGAATTCGGTGCCGCAGATTTTCGTAACCACCAGACACTCAAAAAATTATGGGCAAAGGCGCTACTGCTGGATTTCAAATTTAGTCGTCATAAACTATTGGGTCATATTAGACACGGCTATGTGGTTGTTTTGGACAGGTTCGTAGTGGACGCATTGGTAGACCTGATTGTTGTTACTGGAGACGATAATCTGCTACAAACAATGACAAAAGAATTCACGAGTCTGGTTCCTACTGATTCAAAAATTTTCTATTTAGATATTAAGCCAGCAATTTCTTATACCAGAAATCAGGAAGAAAACACAGAGATTCTTAAGAAACGGAGAGAATTGTATCTAAAAATATCAAAATTGATCCAAATGCAAGTAATCGAAGGCTCAAAGTCTATAGACGACATTCATGGTACAATTTTAAAAGAATGTGGGTTTGAATCATGACTGACGTAACTCAAAATTGTAAATGTGCAAATAATGATCTGCTTAATTCAACCGAGTTTTCCTTGCAGCACTAAACTCTTACCAATTCTTAATATGAGTGATTTTCTAAACAGCTAAGGGATGAAAAAAACAATCATAACTACAAGCTGGGATGATGGGCACCCATTGGATTTCAAGCTAGCCAGCATGCTGTCGAAAAACAACATGCCTGGCACATTCTATATACCAATGTCAAATCCTGAGCGCGAATTGATGGGTATTGATGAAATCCGTTCCTTATCAAAACAATTTGAGATCGGAGGGCATACCTTATCTCATTCTACGTTGACCATGCTGCCAAAAGACGAAATGCAGAAGGAGATCTTACTGGGAAAGGAAAAAATGGAAAGCATATGTGGGCAAATTGTCTCCTTTGCATATCCAAAGGGGCAATACGACAAGAACGTGATAGAGACAGTAAAAAACTGTGGATTCAAGGGCGGCAGGACTGCTACATATTTGCGCTTTAAATTACGAGATCCATTTGAGCACCACCCCACAGTGCATGCATTCAATACATTGATGGCATCACGCGGCAAACAGACAGTGACAACCAAAGACAAATCATTATCATTTTCATTGTTGGTATCTGGAACAATTTTCAGAGGGTGGGATCAAATAGCAAAAAAAACATTGGACTATGT
>SBBK01000218.1 GCA_005240025.1 archaeon | reverse complement strand
TGTCTTGATCAAAGAAGTTGAGCGGTGCGGCCAGCTTGGGATTCCGTATCTTGTTGCACACCTTGGTAGCCATTTGGGGACGGGTGATGAAAATGCAATAAAGCAGCTAGTTAATGCGTTTTCAAAAGCTGCAAGTGTAAAAAACGATGTTGTGATCTTGCTTGAGAATACTTCGGGGCAGAAAAATTCTGTCGGGTCTGACTTTGATCAGTGGTCCGAGATCTTTTCGAAGCTAAAGCCAAAGAACAGATTTGGTGTGTGTCTTGATACCTGTCATGCGTTTGCATACGGATATGACATCAGAACGGAGAAAGGTGTTTCGGATACATTCAAAAAATTTGATGACGTGATAGGATTTGAGCACCTCAAAATTTTACATTTAAACGACTCCAAGGGCGAGCTTGGCTGCAATTTGGACAGGCACGAGCATATCGGACTTGGAAAAATTGGCGAAAAAGGAATGAGTGCGGTGATCAGGCTGGTCAGTAAAAAGGACATTCCGATAATTTTGGAAACGCCAATTGACGGTGTGCGGGACGATTTTGGCAATATCAAAAAGACCCGGGAGCTGGCAACAGCTTAAAATTTATTGCCATTGGACGGTGGGTCGATATTGAATTACGATAGTGTAATGCAGCTTGCACTTGAGCGAGGATTTTACTTTCCGAGCTGTGAAATTTATGCAGACGCACAGGCGGGATTCTGGGAGTATGGCCCGTCGGGTGTGAGTGTGAAGGCCAAGTTTATCGAGTTGTGGAGGCGCGAGCTTGTGAGGCGCGACGGGATGCTCGAGGTTGACGGCGCGCAGATAATGTCGCAGTCTGTCTTTGAGGCGTCGGGGCATTTAGCCAGCTTTGCAGACCCGGTAATAAAATGCAGGCAGTGTGGATCGAATTACAGGGCAGACAGGCTTATTTCTGAGGCTGCCAAGATCGAGATTCCAGAAAGTGCGGATCTTGGCGATTTTGATAAGACAGTCCTGGAAAAAAATATTCGATGCCCAAAATGCAAGGGCGAGTTTGACAAGGCTCGCAAATTCAATATGATGTTCAAAGTCGAGATAGGGCCCGAAGCAGAGCCGGCATATCTCAGACCGGAGACATGCCAGTCGATTTTTGTTGATTTCCCAAGGCTTTTCAAGACCATGCGGGGCAAGCTCCCCCTCGGGATTGCTCAAATTGGCAAAAGCTTTCGAAACGAGATCTCGCCAAGACAGAGCCTTTTGAGATTGCGAGAGTTTTACCAGGCAGAAATCGAGGTGTTTTGCAATGCGGCCAAGCTTGATGATTTGGATAGATTCTCCGAGGTCAGGGACACAACGATTCGACTTTGGATTAATGGCGAGCTCAAAGCGATGAGCTGTCAGGCGGCAGTAGAAACAGGCGTTCTGCCAAACAGGTTTGTAGCATACTATCTTGGAATTCTGACCGAGTTTTACGAAAAGACCGGCATCGACATGGCTAGATCCAGATTCAGAAGGCTAGGTGAAAAAGAAAAGGCGTTCTATGCCAGCATTGCCTTTGATTTTGAGGTCCAGACAGCGATTGGCTGGCTTGAGCTGGTGGCGTGCAATTACAGATCAGATTATGACCTCTCAAGTCATGCTGCAAAGAGCAAGGAAAAATTCGAGGTCCTAGACGATGAGCAAAAGGTTTTGCCTCACGTATTTGAGATATCAATGGGAATAGACAGGAGCATCTACACCATTTTAGAGCATTCTTTGCGGGATGAAAAGGAAAACGAGAGGATTGTACTTTCCATAAAACCGTACCTTGCACCAGTCCATGTCGGGGTTTTGTCGCTTGTCAAAAAAGACGGTCTAAAGGAGAAAACGGACGAGGTTTACCTGAAGATAAAGCGCAGGTACGATGCCTTTTTGGATCATTCAGGCGCCATTGGGCGGAGATACAGGAGGCTGGACGAGGTCGGCGCCCCGTTTGCGATTACTGTAGATCACCAGACGCTGGAAGACAATACAGTTACACTACGACAGCGGGACTCGATGCAGCAGGAAAGGATAAAGATTTCCGACATTGATTCTGTTTTGTCCGCATCTACTGCATTTCCGTGATTCTCTGAATATGTGGACCTTTGATCTTGTCATTGAGAGCTCAGAGTCTGCAGTTTTGTAAACACCGTTCTGTACTTTGCCTTCAGCGTGATGTTTTCAAATGCCTGCGCTTCTGGAATTATTCCTGCGTCTGATTCCATCGTCACAATCCAATCACCTTCGATTGGATCAGCAGACGTGATGCTGAATCTCTCAAGTTGGTTGTTTTGTCCAGAGTATTTGACGCGATATATCTGGCCGTCTATCTCGACACTTGCTGTGTTTCCTCTGTGTCCCAAAGTGGAATCTCTGACCACGCATGACTTGCCAATGACGCATGTGCCGTCCGGTGCCACAACCCTGTAGTTGAGAGCCGGGTTTTTGTCAGATGAATACAACAGGCCAACCCTGGCAACTATTTGGCCTTGTTCATCCACTATGGATCTAGTCTTGATTGTTTCAGATATGGGATATGATTTTGTGGACTCGAATGTGGTCAACTTGGTACTGGATGTATCTGTGACGACATCATACATGTGCAGTCTTGCCATGACGTCATATTTTGCGTCGGCTTCTGGAATGTCCCATTCAAGGTCTACTGGTGTCTGTCCCTTCTTGAATATCATTTCATTTGATGTACGGACCTGATTTCCGTCAACCACTAGTGATACTGAGCCGAAGAACGGTTTTTCGGTGTAGACATAGGCGGTTGGTTTCAGCGTGGTGCCTTGCGCCTTGGCTGCAGGCAGGTCTATTTCCAGTCTTGCGTCAATGGAATACTCCGGTTTTACTCCTAGATAGTATGTGTCAGAGTCTTGGGTCTTATCTTGGTTGATTACATGTATCCAGTATGCTACTGCTGGAGTCTTGAGGAATGATGGCGGGATCTGTGTTGATACATAGTATGTGTTGGCAAGATTTTGAACCGGTTTTACGTCCATTTTGACTGCGGCGTAGTTGCCTGTGTCTGCTTCCTGTGCAGCTACCCTGAGCTCGGCCCGCCTTGGTTCGGTTGGACTTTGAACGATTGAGCTGATTTTGACGTTGGATGTGCTGTCTGCAAATTGATGAATCGTGATAGCCTTTGATGGTTTGTTGGTGTCGACTTGGACTTTGACATCAAATATGTTAGGTCGGCCTGCCTCTATTATTTGTCCTGATGGTTTTGTCTGCTCGATGTCGATCATCGAGTTGATTACTATTGTTTCAGAGCACAGGTCAATGTTTGCCAGATAGGAAACCGATGCGGCTCTTCCATTTGTCGGTTCTGCCGTAATGACAAAGTACTTGAGCGACGGACTCAGGGGTGCCTCGTACACATACCTGCTTACTGGCAGGACCTTGTTGAGCTCTGTGTATGGTTGTTCCTCTGTCAGAGGCGCCATATAGACCTGTTTTTCTGAGGTTCTGATCTTTACTGCAGGAGCTGGTGCCCCAGTTCCGTAGGTACCAGCTATAATCCTTATCATGTTTTTCTCACAGACGTCGTATGTTGCATGGTACAGTACCACCGGGCTCAGTATTCCTCCCTGCCCGGCAGCAGCTGCCGTTCCAACACTTCCCCTGCCGCCTCCTCCACCAGTTGCTCCTCCAGAGGGGCCAGATGGTCCACCGCCTCCCGTTGAGGGTTTTGATGTAGATGCGAAGCCAAATCTACTAAAGTGTTTGGCAGTTATCTCTACATCACAGCTGTTACCGGTTGGGGTTGGTGTGGAAACAGTGACAATGTTCGTTTTGTCCCATCTGCCAAGTGCGGTGTTGAATGAATATGCCGTCATGACAGGACATCCATTTGCATCTGAGATGACTGTGTTGTCCTTTGCAACTCGCAACTTGAGTGTCGGATTTGAGAAGATGTTGTTTTCATC